>JAGQOS010000024.1 GCA_020427265.1 Planctomycetales bacterium | reverse complement strand
GAGTACAAACGGGCCGGATAGTCGGATAACCAAAGTCGCAGGTTATCGAGTCGCGTGCCGTGTCGTTTCGCACCCGTCCAGGCCGCCGACAGGGTGAATTGGAGCCCCGAAATTCCACTAAAGGCGGTCGTGAAGAACCCTTCGTCGAGCGACTTCATTTCGGCGGGAAAAGGGGCATGATCCGAGGCGATCGTGTCGATCAGGCCCGATTCCAGGGCGCGCCAAAGCTTTTCGCGATTTTCGCGATTGCGAATCGGCGGCGAACACTTGAAACGCGTATCGCCGTCGGCAACCTCTTCGGCCGCAAAGAGCAGGTAGTGCGGCGCCGTTTCGACCGAAAGCGGCAATCCCTCGTCGATCGACCATTCAATCATCGTGAGCGCTTCAGCCGAGGAGAGATGCAAGATATGCACCGGACACCCGAAGCGCCGACACAATCCGGCCATCTGAGCCACGCCGTCGAGTTCCCATTGATCTGCCCGCGACCCGACATATTGCTGATAACTTCGTCGATCACTGGTTACGGCGAATTGTCCCGCCGGCAGTTCGCTGTGCACGAGTAGAGGCAGATTGGCTTCGGCCAGAAGTGGCATGGCCCGCTGCAACTGCTGGCTACTGCAAAGTGGAAAATCGGCGAATCCCGAGGGGCACAAGTAGGCCTTGATGCCGAAGACACCGGCGGCGACCAACGCATCGACTTCCCGTCCGTTGTGCGGCGTCAGGCCTCCGAAGAATCCGACATCGACATGGCATTGCCCGTCGGCTGCCAAGCGTTTCAATTGCAGCGCTTCAAGCGACGTAGTCGCGGGATGACAGCCAACCGGCATCTCGAAGAGCGTTGTAATGCCACCGGCTGCCGCAGCCTTCGTGGCATGTTCGAATCCTTCCCAATCGGTCCGGCCCGGTTCGCAGCAGCAAACATTCGTGTCGATCACGCCCGGAGCAACGATAAGGTCGCCTAGGTCGTCGCAGGGGCAGTCGTCGGGCAATTGGTCACGCGGAACAACGGCCAGAATGGTATCGTCGCGCACCACGACCGCGGCCTGGAGCAGGCCATCGGGGCCGAGGACACGACGGCTGTAAAGTGCGAACGTATTGGACGGAGAGTTGGCGTTCAACGCGGGTTGGCTGGCCCGTGGCCGAAGGGAAATGAATGAGCTGAGAAAGGTATCCGTGGGCGAAGGTCGTTGGGAAGCCTGGCCGAAGCCCATCATGGCTAGAGACCCAGCATCTAGCCTGACAGGCGAGACTGAGTTCGTCTTGCACCTGTGGGCGTGTTGCTTCCCCCCTGGCAGGGAATCAGATTGCGAAAACGGGACAAGCTGCGAATTGCATCCTGCGGCAGGATTGCTCGAACGCAATCGCAAGTTCTGGCCAGCGGCCGAAAGTTCGTTAGAATCGAAATGGTTCAGGGCCTTGCTGCCGTGAACTTCTCAGCCCGGTATTCGTCCAAACACCATATCCGTCGCCGATGCAGGAGATTACACATGGCTACCGTTAGCGAGCCCGTCAAACGCCCTCAAATCCGGCAGACCCAATGTTTTATTGGCGGAAAGTGGGTTCCGTCGGCCAGCGGCAAGACATTTCCAACCTATCACCCGGCCACCGAAGAAGTGATTGCGGACGTGGCTGAGGGCGATGCGGACGACGTTGATGCCGCGGTTGATGCCGCGCGCGAAGCGTTGGAGAAAGGCGCTTGGAGCAAGATGGATGCCCGCGACCGGGGGCAATTGATGTACAAACTTGCCGATCTGATTGAAGACGAAGCCGACGAGTTGGCCGCACTCGAGACACTCGACAACGGCAAGCCGATCCACGACGCGAGCACGGCCGACATTCCGCTGGTGGTCGACTGTCTACGATACTACGCCGGATTTGCCGATAAGATTCACGGCCAAACCATTCCCGTGCGCGGCAATTATTTCACGTACACGCGGCGCGAGCCGGTCGGCGTGGTGGGACAGATCATTCCCTGGAATTTTCCCGCCTTGATGGTCGCCTGGAAATGGGGGCCGGCGCTGGCCGCGGGCTGCACGATTGTGATGAAGCCTGCGGAGCAAACACCGCTTTCGTGCCTGCGGATGGCCCGCTTGGCTCAAAAAGCCGGTATTCCCGATGGCGTAATTAACGTCGTACCTGGCTATGGACCTACGGCCGGAGCGTCGATTGTCAAGCATCCGGGGGTCGACAAAGTGGCGTTCACCGGCGAAATGAGCACGGCCCAAACGATCATGCGCGACGCCTCGACGACGCTGAAGCGGCTTACGTTCGAGTTGGGAGGCAAGAGCCCGAATATTGTCTTTGCCGATGCCGATCTCGATGCCGCCGCTAAGGGCGCGCATTTCGCGCTTTATTTCAACCAAGGACAGTGCTGCTGCGCCGGCAGCCGGCTATTCGTCGAAGACAGCATTCATGACGAGTTCGTCGATCGCTTGGCTGAAATGAATACGAATCGCCGCGTGGGCGACCCCTTCGATCCGACGACCGAGCAAGGCCCGCAGGTGGATCAGGCCCAATTCGACAAGATTCTCAATTATATCGAAATCGGAAAATCGGAAGGCGCCACGTGTGTCACCGGAGGCAACCGCGCGGGTGATCGCGGCTACTTTGTGCAACCGACGCTGTTCACGAATGTTCAAGACGAAATGAAAATCGCCCGCGAAGAAATTTTTGGTCCTGTCCTTTCGGTGCTCCGTTTCAGCGATTTCGACGAAATCGTCAAGCGGGCCAATAACACGTCCTTCGGGCTGGCGGCAGCCGTTTGGTCGCGGGATATCGGCAAGGCCCATCGCATTGCGCAGAAGGTTCGCGCTGGCACGGTTTGGGTGAACTGCTACGACGTGTTCGATGCCGCCGCGCCCTTTGGCGGATTCAAGATGAGCGGACTCGGACGAGAATTGGGCGAAGCCGGATTGCAGGCGTACACCGAGACAAAGACGGTTACCGTGTCGCTCGGATAAGCATCTTTCAGACGGATTTGTCCGGTTTTGTGCTGCGAAGCCGTGCGAATACCCGGCCGCACGCCTCGTTCCGCTGCCGGGGTATGGCTGGCTCTAAAGACGGTTGTGCCGATTCCCTGATGGCGGGGAAGCGAGATTTTGCTCATTTTTTGGCGAAAAATGCTGGAATTCATGACGGCAATTGTTTAGATTACAAGAAGTGTCGGGAGGATTTTCGAGCGACAATTCCTTCCGCAGTTATCTTTCCAACCTCGATCGTTTGATGAGTGCGCGACAGCGCTGGGAGAATGGCCTAATGCATTAGAGGAGATGTTATTTGTCTCTGCTTCTTCTAATGCTTTATTTCTCCCCCTCGGCATGGCGGCCGTGACTCTTGCTGTATTCGAGGTTCATTATGGGCGGATTTTCAGTTCCCCATCTTTTTCGTCTTCTGGTCTGTTTGATTGCTGTTGGTGTCGCGCGACAGGCGGTTGCTGTATCGTGTGGAGTGCCGCAGATCGAATGGACGATACGTTCGACAAAGTCGCTGCTGCCGGGGCTCAGCCTGTCGCAGAATTCTCGTTTGTCGGCGTTTGAATCGGCCGCACAGGGGCATCGTTCGTTGCTCGATGTGCTCGACGGCCGCGAAACGATCGCACAATTCGACGGAGCGATCTACTGTCCGAATGTCGCCGACGAAACCGATCTTAGAATTGTCGACGGTCGCGACAATCGAACTCGACACGTTGCCGATCTTGATTCTGCCTTGCACATTGAGTCGTCGCTGCAGTTTGCGTCGCAGGCGGTTTGGGCCGAATCCGGGCGGCCGGTATTCGGGGAATCTCAAGGCAAGGATCGCGAACGGATGACCATGCTGTGCTGGTCGCGAATTGCCGATCTGAAGGCGCCAGTTCCGATTGGCGACCAAAGGCTCGACCTCTTTTTGGAGAGCGACGCCTTTGCCTCCTTTCAGGTGGCCTCGCCCCGCGAGCCCCTGCTGCCTTATGCCGCGGCCTGGAGCGCGTTGATGCTAGGACTGGCGTTTGCGAGCTACAATTACCGCAAGCGCCGTCAAAAGCGCTCGCATGCCCAGTTCCGCGATGAATTGCTTGCGCCGATTATTCACATGAACAACTCAAAAGATTCATGGCTGCCTGACATTGAACTTTCATTGTCGTGATCATACTTTCAATATTGGCTGTGCTACTGCAATGTTGTACGCCGGTTGCCTGTGTTTCGACGGAGGTTATTTTCTTTCCGCTGTTTGTTCATGACGAGTGTTCTTGTGAAGTCGACTCCCCTTGATTGGCCGCCCCGGTCACGCGTTTAATTTCTTTCTGCTGGTGGGGTTTATGGCGCGCTCTAGCGAGCGAGTGCCTTCTGGCGGGTTTCCCCACTCGGTGTGATTGCGGGCGTTATTGCTGCGATTGGCCCGTTTCTTTGGAGCTTGTATTCGTGCGCACCGATCTCGCTGCGCGCGAATTCGAGATTCGGCGCGCTGGTTGTCGTCAGATATGAGTAGTGTTGCGGGGGTGTTTAGGCCAGTGACCGCGATGAACATTTTGAGCGAAATTGCGCGATCGCCAGTTCGGCCAGTACGCATGCTCCGTGCATGTTGCCCATACTTTGTCGTGCGCTGTTATTCGCAGTCTCAGGGCGTTGCACTCTCGCCAGGGGGCTTTCTGCAACGATGCGCTTATAGTACGAAGCGGGAGCGTTCGATTGCCTGCTGACCGAAAGATTAGATCGAATTTAGTTTGTTTCCATTACTAGTAGACAAGGGAAAGACTCAGGGTTGTCAATGAACCGAAGCTGAGTGATACGAGGAGCCTATTCATGCAAGTCGCTACATGCGCCGTGCTAACCGAAAGGTTGGCAGCACAGTGGCTTTCCACGCATAAGCGTCGGGAAAGCATTCAAAACATACATCTCGGCCGCTTGGCCGACCGTGGTTCGCCGGTAGATTCTGGAGCGTCGCTGCGTTCCATTGCGAGTCGGGCTTCGTCCCGGTCTCCCATTCATGCCGCCTCGTCGCGCGCCGCAGTCGCGACGATTTCTTGCTCCTGCCCTATATCCAGCGGGACGAATGCGCCAGGTCTCGATGCGAATGCCGGGGCCGATCGAAGAGGAAGTCCTGGGGCGCCAACCATTCCCACGCTAAGTCGGCCGTCAGGAGCAGGGGAATTCGCGCCGAACCGTCCCTCGGCGTCATGTATTGAGGATAGGCCGGCCTCTCGTCACGGCGCGAGCATCGGTTTGCGACGTGCCGCATCGTCGATATCGCCGGAAGGCTCGCCGCCCGTTTCCAATGTCTCCTTCGCTAAAGGCGGCTTTCGGCTTGCGCGTTGTCGGCGCCGGTCAGTTCGAACTTGCGTTGAAACGTGACGTCGCACAGAGACAGGTATCTAACTCTCTCATTTCGGAATTTCAAAAACACAATTGTTGAACCACCATCGTTTAAGGAGTCTAAGAATGTCGAAGCAAATCCAAGCCGTAGTTGCCCTGATCGCCGCCCTCGCTATTCCGGCCGTTGCCAACGCGGGTAGCGTGAAAACGACCGTTTTCGATTTCACGAACCCTGCCGTCCAAACGGCGCTCGACGGTATGAATGGTCCCACCAGCTATGCCGTTAACGGCCTGACCGGGTTCTTCACTGAGAGTTCTGGCGCGCTGGAAGTCTCCGGCGTGGGGCTCGGTATCGACTCGGGGGTTGGTACGGCCGACGAAGTCGATCCGGGTGAAACCCTCTCGATCACGTTCGATCGAGACGTCACGATTACTGTCATGTCGCTCGACGTGCTGACGACCGACGAAGGCATCGTCTCTATCGGCGGCGTAACACAGACCCCCAACTTGCTGGTGGATCAAGGCGCTGGGCTCGACGTCGTGACCGGGCTGAGCTATCAGGTACCGGCCGGCGTTGTCTTTGCCATTACCTCGACGGCGATTGGTTCTGGCGAAGGTTTCACAATCGCGAATTTCACCGCGACAACGACTCCGGAACCCTCGACATTCCTGTTGACGACCGCTGGCGTTGTCGGGCTTTGCCTGCGCCGCCGCCGTCGCCGCTAGGAAACGGCGACCGGCCGATGCCCGCTCGACGATCGGTCGCGCTAATTTCGGCGCGGCGACTCATCGGCTAGAATGATTGTTCGCCTTGCCTCAGCGTGTGCGCGTGTCGTCTGCACGTTTTGCTCGTTTGCGAATGGGAATCGCATGTCGTTCCGTGTAGCAAATCGGTCCGCGGGGTTTACCCTTGTGGAGCTCTTGGTCGTGATCGCCATTATCGGCGTTCTCGTAGCGCTACTGTTGCCGGCGATTCAGGCGGCGCGCGAGTCCGCACGCCGAATCACCTGCACGAGCAATATGAAGAATATCGGGTTGGCAATCCATAACTTTGTCGACGCCAAGAAGCGGTTTCCGCCGGCTTCGACCGGCAAGAATGGTTGCGCGTATCCCGAGTGCAAGTCGCGGCACAGCGTCGTCACCTATATTCTTCCCTACTTCGAGGAGTCGAGCCGATTCGATCAGCTCGACCTGCGCTACAATTGGAACGATACGGCCAATAGCGATAACGAAAAGCATACGAAGCAGGTGCTAGGTGGAATCGTTATCTGTCCGTCGGCGCCGGGCGGACGCGAAGAGGATCATGTGTCGGACTACGCTCCGATTGCCGAACTCGATCCGACCGTATCCGGCGGCTCGGAGTTCAAACGCGGCATCCGAGAGATCATTGGCCAAGGCAAGCCCATCCAGGACCGGGGCGCCAAAGGCGAACCGCGTTGGCACGGCATTTTGGAACGCGAGATCTTTCTCAGCGATCGGGGGGCGCGGCTGATCGACGTCAAGGACGGCCTGTCGAAGACCTTTCTGTTTTTCGAGGATGGCGGACGCCCGGAGCTTTACTTGGGGCGCGAAGCCACCGGAACGAGCACCGCCAATCGCTACCGGTGGGCGAATTGGCAGCTCTACATGTCGCTGAACAACTACTGCTACGATGCGACCATGTTCAATTGCTCGAACGACTCTCAGGTCTATTCATTCCATCAAGAGGGGGCCAACTTTACATTTGGAGATGGCTCGGTACACTTTATTGCGGATGACATTGAAGCAGAACTCTACGTTTCTCTGTTCACCAGAGAAGGAAACGATCTCGCTTCGATTCCGTAACCAGGCGTACATTTCGCAACGGACTTTGGTTTCCGTTGCCAAGGCTCCCTCCCACCAGCATTGGCCCGCCGCATGAAACGGTTTGCAGCAAGATGTTTGCTCCTGAGTTGCCTGCTTCTAGTCGCCAACGCTTGTCACGCTGAAAAGCCTTTACGCCTGGTCTCCTTCAATGCCGAAATTCTTACGGCGCCTGGTTCTCGCGCCTCGCGGCTGACCCGATTTCGCTGGGATACCGCGCGCGAGGCGCATTTTGAACGCGTCGCCAGTGTCGTCGAATCGCTCGAACCCGACATTCTCAATCTCGTCGAGGCGACGTCTGTCGAAGCGGTCGACCATCTGATCGAGATCTTGCACGAAAAAGGGCTCAACGAGTATCGCGGTTATCACGTGGAATCGAACGATAATTACACGGGAATGGATGTCGCCCTTATTACGCGGCTGACTCCGGATACGCTCGATGGTCAAATAATTCGCACGATCTATTCCGAGTCGGACGATCCCACCTGGCGAGAAACGTTTCATTACAACGATTACGATGGCAAGCCACGCTCGCGCAGCACTTCGCTGGAGCGAAACTCGCTATATTTCTTCACGGTATCAGGATGGAAATTGGGGTTTCTCGGTCTGCACTTGAAGTCGAACCCCGAAGACGACTACTCGAACGCGAAGCGAATGGCCGAGGCGAATTTGGCGCGCCGCGTGGTTCGGAGCGAAGTCGTGCCGCAGGGGTATCTGCCGATCATCTGGGGAGACCTGAACGACTACGACCCCGATGTTCCGGATCGCGACCCCACGCGCGACGCGGCGACAACCGTACTGCGCGACCTGAAAGATTTTGATTCCGAGCGAACGGGCGTCGAGTTGGTGAATGTCGCCCAATTGATTCAGCGCGAGAGCGATCGCTATACGTCGCACTGGGATCGTAACGAGAACGGCGCCGACGATTCCGACGACGTGAAAACGATGCTTGATCATATTCTTTTGCCGCGCGAACTGATGCCGTTTGTGCGCCGGGCCTGGATCAGCCATGTCACCGATTTAAAGACGTCGGATCATTGGCCCGTGGTCGTCGATTTGATGTTGCCGGAACAGGGCGGGACGAAGCCACAATAGCTTCGAGTTTGAGGGGCCATTAATTCAATCGCTTGGTTCGTTTTAAGAAAGTGTCGGGGCGATGCTGGAGTTATATCAACAGGTTGAGGATGCCGTAGCCAAGATTCGCGAGCATTGGCGCCGCACGCCACGGGCCGGCGTCATCTTGGGAACCGGGCTGGGAACCTTGGCCGAAAAAATCACGGTCGAAGCGAGCATCGAGTACGAGGAAATCCCTCACTTCCCGCGATCCACGGCCGTCAGTCACCGCGGCCGACTTGTGTGCGGCGAATTGGCGGGCGTTCCCGTCGTGGCGATGGAGGGACGCTTTCATCACTACGAAGGTTATCCGCTGCAAAAGATCACGTTGCCGGTGCGCGTGATGAAGGCTCTCGGAGCGGAGTTGCTGGTCGTGACGAATGCCGTTGGCGGGATGAATCCGCACTATCAGTGCGGCGACGTCATGGTGATCGAAGATCACATCAACCTGATGGGGGGAAATCCCCTAATCGGAATCAACGACGATCGTTTGGGACCACGATTTCCTGATATGAGCCAGCCCTATGATTTCGAGTTGATCGACGCGGCGCTCGAAACGGCGCGAAAGGAAAACTTTACCGCCTACAAAGGCGTGCTGGTTGCTGTAACGGGACCGAATCTCGAAACGCGGGCCGAATACCGGTTCCTGCGCCAAATTGGCGCCGATGTGGTCGGCATGTCGGTCGTTCCCGAAGTGCTCGTCGCCGTGCATTCCGGTCTGCGCGCCTTCGGTGTTTCCGTCGTTACTGACATGTGTCTGCCTGACACGTTGAAGCCGGCCAACGTGGAAGAGATCATCCGCGTCGCCAACGAAGCCGGGCCCAAGTTGCAGGCATTGGTCATGGGCGTGTTGCGGCGTTTGGATGCATAGCATGCGCCGTATGTCGCCCCGGGAAGAACCTGCAAATTGAGCGTTTAGCGCGATGCCGGACCTGACACAGCAAATCGAGAACTCGGCTGCGGCCATCGAAAAGTTGTGGCCCCGGCGCCCGCGAATCGGCATCATTCTGGGCACTGGGCTCGGCCGCCTGGTGGAAGAGATCCACGTCGAACAGACGATTCCCTACGAAGCCATTCCGCACTTTCCTCGCTCGACGGCCCTCGGGCACAAAGGGCAGTTGGCGTGCGGGCAACTCGCCGGCTTGTCGGTGGTAACGATGGAAGGGCGTTTTCACGCGTACGAAGGCTACTCGTTCGCCGAAACAACGTTTCCCGTGCGCGTGATGCACCGGCTGGGCATCAATTTGCTGATTGTCTCCAACGCCAGCGGTGGACTGAATCCGCGTTTTCGCTCGGGCGAAATAATGGTCATCGAGGATCATATCAACCTGATGTCGGATAACCCGCTCGTCGGCATTCAGCACGAACAAGTGGGGCCGCGATATCCCGATATGAGCGAACCCTACGACCTGGCCTTGATCGACCGAACGCTCCAGATTGCCCGGCGCGAAGATTTCGTCGTGCACCGGGGCGTGTATGTCGCGTTGACCGGACCGAATTACGAGACGCGCGCCGAATATCGTTTTCTACGCGGCATCGGCGGCGATGTCGTCGGCATGTCGACCGTTCCCGAGGTGATTGTGGCGGCTCACATCGGCCTGCGTGTGTTGGCGCTCTCAACGATCACAAATATTTGTCTTCCCGACTTTTTAGAACCGACCAAGGCCGAAGATGTTGTCGAGGCCGCGGAAATGGCCGAAGCCAACATGCGCAAGATTGTGGCCGGCATTTTGCAATTTGAATCGGCTCGTTTACGCACCGGATTGGCTCGGTAAGGCGCTGCCTGCCGACCGAGACGCCACAGCACTCGATTCGCGTCGGAATCCTTCCATGCTTCCTGCAACGATCATCGCCCATAAACGAGATGGAGGGAAACTGACGAGCGAAGAAATTTCGTTCTTCCTGCGCGGTTATGTTGCCGGCACGATTCCCGACTATCAAATGTCGGCCTTGGCCATGGCCGTTTATCTACGCGGAATGGATGATCAGGAGACGGCTGCGTTGACCTTGGAGATGCTTCACTCCGGCGATTCGCTCGTATGGCCCGCCGCCGAACAGCCCACGGTCGATAAGCATTCCACGGGTGGAATAGGAGACAAAGTCTCGCTCGTTTTAGCGCCGTTGTTGGCGTGCTGCGGTGTCCGAGTGCCGATGATCTCGGGACGCGGCTTGGGTGCGACCGGCGGCACGCTGGACAAACTCGAGTCGATTCCCGGATTTCGAACCGACCTGAACGAAGAGGAGATTCGACGTTTGGTCGATGAAGTCGGCTGTGTCATTACCGGCGCGACGGCAAATCTGGCGCCCGCCGACCGCAAGCTTTATGCGCTGCGCGACGTAACGGGAACTGTGGCGTCGATCCCGTTAATTACGGCGAGCATCATGTGCAAGAAACTCGCTGAGTCGCTCGATGCGCTCGTCCTCGACGTAAAGTTTGGCAGCGGCGCATTCATGAAAACGTTTGCGGCAGCGCGAGAGTTGGCGCAATCAATGGTCGATGTCGGCCGCCAAGTCGGCGTGTCGACGGTCGCCGTACTGACCGACATGAACCAACCGCTCGGCCGGATGGCCGGCAACGCCGTGGAAGTCAACGAGTCGCTTGATGTTTTGGCGGGCGCCGGTCCAGCCGATGTGCGAGAATTGACGTTGGCGTTGGCTGCGGAATTGCTCACATCGGCGGGGGCGACTGCAAATGCAATCGAAGCGCGGCAGTTGGCGCAACGACATCTCGATTCGGGACGGGCGCTCGAGAAATTTCGAGCGATGGTCGCTGCTCAAGGCGGCGACCTCGAATCGGAGCGGTCGATCGCACCGGCCAAGGTGATTGACGCAGAGCAGGGGGGATTTGTGGCGGCGATAGACACGCAGCAGATTGGCCTGGCGATCGTCGAACTTGGTGGCGGGCGCAAGAATCTTGCCGATCAGATCGACCACTCGGTCGGCATCGAAACGCTTGTTCGTTTGGGTGATCCGGTTCGCGTGGGCGATCCGCTGTTGCGCGTGTTTGCAGGAAATTTGGCAGCGACTCTGGGCGACTCGTTGCGTGCGGCGATTCGCATTGACGAACAGGCTCCGGCTCCCACGAAGCTGATCCACCAAACAGTGCGCTAACGCTGGCCGCTGTCAGCTTGGATCGCGATTCTTTCGCGATTGCATCGCCAAGGCGACAATGATTCCGCCTAGTACCAGATACCAAAGCAGTCCGGCGCTGCCGAGCAGAAAAATGAGCGCCCCGATTCCGAGAAAGATCCAGGTGAGCCAGCTATGGCCACGTACGAGAATGGCGGCGCCGGGATTCTCGGGATCGTACCAGCAGGCAACTTGCTTTCCTGGATGGAATTGGTCGAGTATCGTTTGTTTCGATTCGCGGTCGCTCGAATAGATGCCGGCCATGTCATACGTCCACGTATCGTACTGCTTTCCTGCAACCGTATACTGAATATGAATCTCGGGACGATAGGTCGGCGTGCGATTATTGCCGGAACCTCCACGGCTTTCACCGATGCGGCCATCGAGCACGGTTGCTGTCGTTTCGACATAGGCCACGAGTCCTCGTCGCTCGGGCAAGTACAGCAAGAAATAAGAAACGCTGAGAAAGCCGGCGCCGACGAACATCAAGACAATCGAGCCGCAGAGTCCCGCTCCCCGTTGTCCCGCCATCGCTCAAGCCCTCCTGCGGTAGCCGCTTAAGAAATATCGACCTCCCATCGCCTAGCGTTTAGTTGCCATCGCCCATCATCAGGTCGCCGAGTCCGCCCAGTAGTGATCCTTCGCCCTTATCACGCCCGCCGCCTTGCGGAGCAGCGGAAAGAATTCGACCGGCCAGTCGCGAAAACGGCAGCGATTGCAGCCACACGTCGCCGGGGCCCGTCAGCGTTGCCAGGAACAATCCTTCGCCGCCAAAGAAGGTGTTCTTAATTCCGCCGACCGTTTGGATGTCGTAGTCGACCGACGAGGTCATGGCGACGATGCAGCCCGTATCGACGCGTAGCGTTTCGCCTGCGTTGAGTTTCCGGTGCATGAGCGTGCCGCCGGCATGTACGATGGCGATGCCGTCACCTTGCAGGCGTTGCATGATGAAGCCTTCGCCGCCAAACAGACCAGTAAGTATTTTCTTTTGGAATGCGATACTCACCTGAACGCCCCGCGCCGCACAGAGGAAGGCGTCCTTCTGGCAGATCAATTCGTTGCCAAGCTCATCCAAATGCATCGGCACCAGGCGGCCGGGGTAGGGCGAGGCGAAAGCCACGACTTCGCGGCGTTGGCCCGAGTTGAAGAACGTGGTCATGAACAGCGATTCACCCGTCAGCACCCGCTTGCCGGCCGACATCAATTTGCCCATAAAGCCGGTCTGCTTGGCTGATGGGTCGCCAAAAACGGTTTCCATCTGAATGTTCGGCGTCATGTACATCATCGCGCCCGCCTCGGCGATCACCATTTCATGGGGATCGAGCGTGATCTCGACATACTGCATCTCTTCGCCAAAGATTTCGTAGTCGATCACGTCAGCATTCGATGACTTTTCATCGACTGGCATTACTTCGACGACAGGATCATTGCCCGGAATCTCGACGATGGCCTTGCATTTTGGGCAGCGTGCTCGCTTGCCGCTCATTTGGTCGGGAACCGAGAGGACTTGTCCGCAGGTGACGCATTTGAATTGGATGGGCATGATGATCCGTTCGATTCGTGCTGATGAGCAAGGTCTCGTAATGGAAACTTGGCGCGCCGGCTACAACTTGCAACTGCCGTGAACGCCAGCCACAGGCGCGGCTACTGCGGGCCGAGGTTACGGGACAATTCGTTGGGCAAGCGAGAATCTTGGGACGATTCGCCGGAAAGTTTGAAAAACAACGCGCAACCGCTGTCGCGCAATGCGTTATTCTTCCTCGAAACGCAGTTCGAGAATCTTAAAACGATTCAGGCCGGCTGGAACTTGAATTTCGGCCGTTTCGCCAACTTTCTTGCCCAGTAGCCCCTGAGCCAGCGGGCTGGTCACGTTGATGCGGCCCTCGTCGTAGTCTTCCTCGCCGGCGCCAACGAGGATGAAAACTTCCTCGTCGCCAAAATCAAGATCTTTCACGACCACGGTCGCGCCGAAGCATACTTCGTCCTTGGGCAACGTCGAAGTATCGACAATCGAAGCGCGCGAGAGCTTGTCCTTCAGTTCGTTGATCTTGGCCTGCAACAGGCCTTGCGACTCGCGTGCCCCGTGATACTCAGCGTTTTCTTTCAGGTCGCCTTCGGCTCGCGCGTCGGCAACGCGCTGTGTGATCGCGGGCATTTCCACGTTTTCTTTGTGATCGAGTTCGGCCCGTAGCTTGTTGTAACCCGTACGGGTCATCGGAATCTGATCAGACATGAAACACCTCGCATGTCGAGCGCGTCGCGCAAAAGTTCTCTCGTCAACAAATAAAACGACGGCCCGCGCAGGTGCGTTGGCCGTCGTTGTTTTCCCCATTGTGCATGAACGCCGTTCGCGTGTAAAGAGGAATGGGAGGGGGCGATAGCAGTGAGCGAGAAGGCATGGTTTCAGCCAACCTAGCCTATTTCAAGGCTTCGCCTCGCCAGTACTTGCCCTGCCAGGTATCGCGGCGTTCCATTTCGGCCTGAACCGCCTCGCGCAGTGCTGGCTTGTCGAGGCACCAAGCGGGGGCGACGAAGTAGTCCGGAGGGGCTTCGCCGCTAATGCGCTCGACAATCATGCGCGGCGGCAAAAGTTCAAGGAACTCGACAACCGCGCGGACGTAGGCGTCGCGGTCGAGCAACTCGATCTGGCCAGCGGCGTATTCGTCGGCCAATGGCGTGTTCTTCACGACATAGAGATTGTGCAATTTGACGGAATCGACCTGCAGCCGAGCCAGCTCGCGCGCCGTTGCCAGCATCATATCGTGCGTTTCGCCCGGGAGGCCGAGCATCACATGCGCGCAAACTTCGAAGCCTCGACCGCGGCTCCGTTGCACGGCGTCGACGAAGGAGGCATGGTCATGGCCGCGGTTCATCCACTCGAGAGAGGCATTGTGCATCGTTTGCATGCCGTATTCGACCGACACGTAGGCGCTCTCGGCCAGTTCTTCAATCAACGCGAGTACCGGCTCCGGAACGCAGTCGGGACGCGTGCCAATCGCCAGGCCTGTGACCTTGGGATGCGAAAGAGCTTGCTCAAACAGGGGACGCAGGCGTTCGACCGGTGCATAGGTGTTCGTTGCCGGTTGGAAATAGGCGGTAAAATGATCGACCTTGTAGCGGAACTGAATCCGGCGGATCCCTTCGTCGATTTGGCCGAGCACACCGTTGCGGGGCAACCGTCGGCTAGGGCTGAAGCTACGGTTGTCGCAAAAGACGCAGCCTCCCTTGGCGACAGTGCCGTCGACATTGGGGCAGGTAAACCCGGCGTCGATGCTGACCTTTTGCACGCGAAAGCCAAATTTCTGCTGCAAGAAGAAGTTGTAGGCATGATAGCGCAATCCGGCCTGCCGCCAGTCGGCTTCGGCTTCGTTCGACGTGACCGGACTGTTTGACGCCAAGCGAGACCCTGCGTAGACTAAAAGAAGGTAATGGGAAGGGGAACATGCCCTGCTCGAGTGCTGTTTTGGCGGCTGCAGCAGCGCCGTTTCCCAGCCAAGATTCATGTGGCATCATACGTTGCCAAGGGGCTGCTGAGCAAGGAGAAGACGAGTCATGTTTGGCGAAATGATTCCCCAAGGCGGCGGCGACGCAATTCCTTTGCTGAAGGATAAGTTGCTCGTCGGGCGTCGCGAAAGTTGTGACATTCGACTGCGCTTCGCCAATGTTTCCGCGCATCACTGCGAACTAACCATGGAGAACGGTTACTGGTTCATCAAGGATCTGAAAAGCCGCAACGGCATCAAAGTCAACAACGTTCGCGTGCAGCACAAACGCATCGATCCAGGTGATATTGTATCGGTGGCGAAACACCGCTACGAGTTTCAATACTCGCCAATGGACAATGGCGCGATTGGCCCTCCGCCTCCGGAAGATACGCCGCAAGAGCAGATCATGTCCAAGTCGCTGCTCGAGCGCGCCGGACTGGTCCGCTCGGCCGACAAGATTGGCAGTGATACGGTTCGTAAACGCTACAACCCCGCGGACAATCGCGCCGGACAAATCAAAGATCCCAATCGGCCCATCTAGGGTTTCGGGGCGCCAAGCGGCGGGCCATGGCTGGCAAGAAGAAAAAAATTCGCACGTCGTTCCGAAAAAATCGCAACGTCCGCACGCGACAAAGCGACTTGACCCGGGATTATCAGGCTGGCGACGAGTCGCATCTCGATGCGGATCTGACGGAACGAATTAGCGGTAAAGGTGCGCTCTCACGCAAACGCACGGTGGTTGCCGAAGAAGTCGAGGATGATGCCGGAACGATGATTCTTCCGGAGATCGACGAATCGGCTTGCGCGTGCGGCCGCGTACTTTCTGTGCGCGGCCTGATCAGCGACGTGGCGACCGATGCCGGCGATGTCTACCGATGCGCTACTCGTCGGCTGCTCAAGACCTTGGCCACCGATCAGCGGCATGTCGTCGCCGCGGGCGATCGGGTGTGGTTCCGCCCCGAGGGTGACGACGAAGGCATCATTGAACGCGTGGAGCCACGTCGTGGCGTGCTGAGCCGGACAAGTCGCGGGCGGCAGCATATCCTGGTCACGAATGTCGACCAGCTTCTTATTGTGGCGAGCGCCGCCGAGCCGTATCTAAAACCTCATTTAATCGACCGCTATCTGGTCACGGCGGAAAAAAATCGCCTGCGGCCGATTATCTGCATCAATAAAGTCGATCTTTGCGAAACGGCCGATTTGCAACCGCTCATCGGCGTTTATGCCCAGCTCGGCTACCGAGTGATTTTGAGTTCAACGGTAACGGGACAAGGAATCGAACTCATTCGCGATGCCTTGCGCGAACATGAAACGGTCATCTCGGGTCAAAGTGGAGTGGGCAAGTCGTCGTTGGTCAATACGGTCGATCCCCAACTCGATTTGCGCGTTCAACGCGTTAGCAGCGAAACGCAAAAGGGGAAACATACCACGACCACGGCGCGATTGATTCCCTTGACCGAAGGCGGTTGGGTGGTCGATACACCTGGCATTCGGCAGTTTCAGTTGTGGGACGTTATCCCGGAAGAGATCGCCGGTTTTTTTCGAGACCTGCGCCCCTTCGTTAGCCGCTGCCGGTTTGCCGACTGTACGCACACGCACGAAACCGATTGTGCGGTGCTCGACGCTGTGGCCGATGGTTGGATTGATGAACGCCGGTACGAAAGTTATCTGCAAATGTTCCAGGGCGACGATGCCGGGCGACCCGTGCGCGAGGTCGAATTCGACGCCGAATTCGATGCCGACCTGGAGCCGTAACGTCGTCATTGCGTTTGTTGTAACATTCTGATTTGCCAGGAGTTGCGCGAACGCGGGGCCGTCGCGGGGGTAGGCGGCGAAACGGATTGAAGTAGAATAAGGGTAGCGGCGGCGCTGCTTGCCGCCTTGCCCAAGAGAGTATCCCCGGAGGAATTTCAAGCTCGTGTACGAAACGTCTCGCACCGACGGTGTCGCCAGCGAACTAGCTGTTCTCGTTGGCGTCTTGGCCAAGGATTATCACGGCGAAGAGCCGCTCGACGAATTGCGAGGGTTGGCCGAAACGGTTGGAGCGCGGGTCGTCGGTTTGCTGACCCAACGTCGGGAATTGCCCGACAAGACCACGTATCTGGGGAAGGGCAAGCTGGAAGAGTTGCAGCTTCTCATCCAGGATACCGATGCCGACGTTGTGCTCTTCGACAACGATCTCTCACCGGCACAAACGCGTAATCTCGAAAACGCAACGGGCGTGAAAGTGCTCGATCGCACCGAGGTGATTCTCGATATCTTTGCGTCGCGGGCGCAGACCTACGAAGCTCGATTGGCGGTCGAACTGGCCCAGCTCGAATACTCGCTGCCGCGATTGAAGCGGATGTGGACGCACCTTTCGCGAATGAAGATGGGTGTCGGCATGCGCGGCCCAGGTGAAAAGCAGTTGGAAACCGACCGTCGTTTGGTCGAAAAACGCATTAAGGATTTGCAACGAGAGTTGTACACGATCGAGCAGCGCAAGCAGCGCCAGGTGGCCGGGCGTCGCGACCGCATGACCGTGTCGCTTGTCGGTTATACCAATGCCGGCAAGAGCACGTTGCTGAACAAGCTCACCGGCGCCGACGTGTTGGCGGCCGACAAACTCTTCGCCACGCTCGACACGCGCACGCGTCGATGGCATTTGCCCGGTTGGGGCCCCGTCTTGCTTTCAGATACGGTCGGGTTTATCCGTCATCTTCCCCACCGACTCATCGCCAGTTTCAAGGCGACCTTGATGGAAGCACGCGAGGCCGACTTGCTGTTGCATGTGGCCGATGCCAGCAATCCAGTTGCGCTGGAGCAAATCGCCGCGGTCTACGAAGTGCTGGAAGAGTTGGGGATCGAAGAGAAAGATACGATTCTTGTGCTCAACAAAGTCGACCGCATTGCCGAACTGGGCCGTTTGGCGAGCTTACGCGCGCGTTACCCGAACGCCGTAGAGATTAGCGCGCAAACCGGTGAAGGAATTGAAGACTTGGCGCTGGCGGTAAGCGACGCTCTTAGCCGCAGCTTTCACGATATCGATGTCGAGACCGGCGTGGAGAACGGCCGTTTGCTTGCGTTTCTTGCCGCCAAGGGAGAGATTCTCTCGCGCCGATACAACGACGATCGCGTCATCGTTCATTGCCGGATTCCACAAAAGTACTTGGGACGCGTGGCGGCGGAGCAGGGTGTCATTCGTCCGCATGATGTATCACAGAATGGCGCCGGGCACGTTTCGGCCGACGATTCTTTGCAGGCGACGACGGTCGAAGCGGACGAATTGAACTGATCGGATTGTTAGGAATTCGCCGCCATGTCGCGACGTTCTCTGCCCGGCAGCCGAGTGCTCATTACGGGCGCTTCAAGTGGAATCGGCCGTTGCCTGGCGATCGAATTGGCGCGCCAACAGTGCGATCTCGTGTTGCTGGCCCGTCGTCGCGAAAAGCTGATCGAGCTAACACAAGAATTGTCGCCATATGGCCATCGAGTCGAGTTGGTGATTGGCGATCTGGTCGACCCGGCCGTGCGGCGGCGGGCACTTGAAGTTGCCGTCGAACATCTTGGTGGTCTCGACATGCTGGTCAACAACGCGGGCATCAGCGCGCACGGACGATTCGCCGATGCCGGAAAGGAGCGGCTGCGCAAGATTATGGACGTCAACTTCTTTGCCGCCGTGGAATTTACCAGGGAGGCCCTCGGGTTACTCAAGCAAGGCCGGCAGCCGATCGTCGTCAATGTGGGATCGATACTCGGCCATCGCGCAATTCCACATAACAGCGAATATTGCGCCAGCAAATTCGCCCTGCGCGGTTGGAGCGAATCGCTGCGCCCGGAGTTGGCCACCGTCGGTGTCGACCTATTACTCGTTAGTCCGGGAACGACGGAAACCGAATTCTTCGAACACCTCATCGACAAGCAGGGTGAGCTTCCCTGGAAGTCGGGACGAGGTGTTTCGCCGGAGCGGGTTGCGCGCGCGACGGTACGGGCTATCGAGCGGGGTAAACGCGAAATTGTGCCGAGTTGGCCGGGGAGACTGCTTCTGTGGGCGAACCGTCTGGCCCCCTGGCTCGTGGATCGGGCGATGCGGAAATATGGTTGATCGACTGCCATGCACGCCGCGTTGCGGCATTGACGTTTGCTTGCCGCGGGTTGTTGTAGTTCGACAGCGGGCGCTATATCCTGGCCCTAACGAGCCAGGTTGCCGAGGAGCTTTGGGTGATGTCTGCTGAAACAACGGAAATGGAATTCGTCTGCCGCGCTTGTTCGTGGCGTGAAACGTGCGGTCCGCAGGAAGTGACAGAGAAACTTCGCTCGCTTGGTTTCTTGCGACGGGAAAAGAAACCCGATGCAGCGACGTTGCGCGAGTTGCTCACTGGCGCGGGACCGCGCTTGTCGTGCCCCGACTGCGGCGCCGAGGGATTGGTCATCCAGCCGGTCGAAGAGGACGACTGGCAGGATGCAGTGCTTTGTGATGTGTGCCGCAAGCCAATTCCTCCCGAGCGGCTCGAAGCTATTCCGGATACGCGCCGCTGTACTGGATGCCAGGAAGATGCCGAGGCAGGGCGATTCAAGGAAGAAGTGGAGTTCTGTCCGCGTTGTGGTGCGCCGCTGATCTTGAAAATGAGCCAGGCCCGCGGTGTTACCCGTTTCAAAATGTTTTGCACTGGATCACCGCCTTGCCGCCTGTGAGTACGGCGAATTCGTCTTTTTCATGAGAGTCGTTATGTCATACGCGCAACACAATCGACGTGATTTTACCAAGCGGCTCGCAACCGGCACGGCGGCGTTGATTACGGGCGCGGGCGGCGCTGCGAACGCTCAAGAAGCTGCGGACCGTAGCGACGCGGTAAGCGAACCAACACGTCTCTTACCCGGCGCGGACACGCCGCGTCTCGACTCATACGCGCGGCACGTCCGCACCGCGGGCAAGCTCACGCTGGACCAGTTTCGTTTTCAAGAGGCGGCGCGCGACATTCCCGTTGCCGGGCGCTGCGACGTTCTCGTGTGCGGCGGCGGGCCGGCGGGTTATGCCGCGGCGCTGGCGGCCGCGCGCAGCGGGGCACGTACCGGGTTGATTGAAGTGAACGGGTGCGTGGGCGGCGTGTGGACGGCCGGTGCGCTGTCGTTGATCATCGATTCGAAGAACAAACCGGGAATCATGCTGGAACTGCGCCGCGAGCTCGACCGCTTGGCGGCCGGGCATTGGGTTGGCAGTTCGATTGCCTACGATCCGGAAACGATGAAACGGCTGTTGGAGGAAAAACTTATCGAAGCAGGCGTCGAAATCCGTTTGCATACGCGGATTGTCGGCGCTGTTGCCGACGAGCGAGGAAAGCTGTCGGTCGTGCTGACCGAATCGAAGTCGGGCCGGGAAGTGTGGCTGGCCAAGGCATTTGTCGATTGCACCGGCGATGGTGATCTGGCCGCGCAGGCGGGTTGCGAATTCGACCTGGGTGACGAAGCGGAGAAAGCAACCCAGCCGATGAGCCTAATGGCTTTGTTTACGGGCGTGGAAACGGACGGCATCGCACAATTCATTCGAGGCGAAGCCGAACCGCGGGGACTTGGCAATCCCAAGGCAAATTTACTCGAGGAGTTTCGCAGCGCCGGCGTCGATCCGTCGTATGCCGGACCAACCATCTTTCGCATTCGCCACGGCTTCTACGCCATGATGGCCAACCACCAGTACGCCGCGTTGGCGATCGACGCCGACCACGTCACCAAGGCGACGCTTGAAGCACGCCAAGAGATTCATCGATTGATTGGCGCGCTCCGGCGTCGGGGCGGTCCCTGGGCGGGAATTCAATTGGCCGCCACAGGCGAGCAGATCGGCACGCGTGAAGGACGACGAATTCGCGGCCTCTACCGCGTGTCGAGCGACGACTTGCGATTGGGATCGCGTTTTGACGACGCGATTTGCCATGTAACGTTCGGAATCGATGTGCATTCGACCAACCCGGACAAAACGAAGGGGATCGCGGCGCATCCGTTTCGATCCAAGTCGTACGATATTCCGCTCCGGGCGTTGATCGCGCGTGATGTCGACGGACTGATGATGGCCGGACGCTGCATCAGCGGCGACTTCATCGCGCACAGCAGCTATCGAGTTACCGGCGACGCCGTGACCATGGGCGAAGCGGCCGGAGCAACCAGCGCTCTGGCGGCAATCAGCGACGCATCGCCTCGAAACGTCCCCTTCAGCGACGTTTCGCGTCAACTCGCGTCGGTACGAGCCGAGTCGGAAACGCGCGCCGCGGCAAGTTGAGTCAGGCCAAGATTCCTTTCACCGGGTTGTGGTCTTCCACGCCGGTCAAGCGGATGTCGAGACCCTGGAACTTGAATGACAGCCGCCGATGGTCGATCCCCAGGCAATGCAGGATCGTGGCGTTGAGGTCGTGAATGTGGACCGGGTTTTCGACGATGTTGTAACTGAAGTCGTCGGTCTGGCCGTAAACTACACCCGGTTTGATGCCGCCGCCCGCCATCCAAATGGTAAAGCATCGCGGGTGATGATCGCGACCGTAGTTATTTTTTGTCAAGTTGCCTTGGCTGTAGATCGTGCGTCCGAATTCGCCGCCCCAAACCACGAGCGTGTCTTCGAGCAGCCCGCGTTGCTTCAAGTCGTGAATTAGCGCCCAGCACGCTTGATCGACGTCGCGGCATTGCGAGGGCAAGTCGCCGGCGACATTGCCGTGCTGATCCCAACCGCGATGAAAAATCTGGACAAAGCGTACGTTTCGTTCCGCCATTCGCCGGGCCAGCAAGCAGCTCGCAGCGAATGTTCCCGATTTGGTCACATCGGGGCCATATAGATCGAGAATATGCTGCGGCTCGTCGGAAATATCGGTCAGGTCCGGAACCGAGGTTTGCATGCGAAAGGCCATTTCGTACTGCGCGATACGGGCCTGCGTTTCGGGGTCGCCAAACGAATCGAGCGTTTGCTGATTCATACGCGACAGCGAATCGAGCATGCGACGACGCGTGTCGGCCGCCACCCCGGCGGGGTTCGACAAAAACAGCACCGGATCGCCCTTCGAACGTAGCGACACTCCCTGATGTTTGCTGGGCAGGAAGCCCGAACCCCACAAGCGGTTGTACAATGCCTGGGCGTCGCGCTTGGCGCTCCAGGTGGCGGTCATTACGACGAAGTCGGGAAGGTCGGCGTTCATCGTACCCAGACCGTAGCTGAGCCAAGCGCCGAGGCTCGCGCGGCCCGGTAGTTGATGGCCCGTG
>JAGQOS010000249.1 GCA_020427265.1 Planctomycetales bacterium | reverse complement strand
GCGCCGCTCGAAGAGCCATTTACGTATCTGGGCCACGCGGTAACGCGGCTGACCGCGCTCCGCGAACCAGGCGGCTAACGAGGAATCAGGCAAATTGAGCAAGTGTTCCGGCATGCGTCGTTTACAGAAAGCTAGAGAAACGTTCTCGCGATGTTGCTCATTGTGAACGATTTCGTGCTGGTCGGAAAGGTTCACGTCTTCCATAATAGGAGGCGCGGGGCATCGCCAGCGAATCAAGGAACAGGGATTTGTCGCATGAATGTCGCAGCGGCTTTTGAGCCGGCCGACGAACAACGCGCCGCCGCTGGCGGCGGCCGGCTGAGTCGAGGCTCGAAGATCGTCTTCGGTCTCGCCTTCGGCTGCGCCGGCTTGCTCTTGCTGCTGTGCGCGGGAATCGCCGTGCTCCCGCTCATCGCCAGTTCGTATCGCGACCCAGCAGCGCTTAACAACCTGACGGCGGAGGAAGTCGCCGTCGAGGCGCGGAAGATCGCGCTGCTGAATGTGCCCGAATATTTCCAACCGCGGGGCGTCGTAACAGTCATGAGCCAAGACGGCAAGACACGACTACTGCGCACAGCTTATTACGATACCGCGGAAGGTCGCGGCACGCTCAGCGTCTCTTCGATTTTGAAACGCGAGTCAGCACCGACTTCGATGTCACAAATTCTCAGAC
Source organism: Planctomycetales bacterium (assembly GCA_020427265.1). Taxonomy (GTDB): domain Bacteria; phylum Planctomycetota; class Planctomycetia; order Pirellulales; family JAGQOS01; genus JAGQOS01. Next base: position 6,590 of record JAGQOS010000249.1, on the reverse strand, counting down.
AACTAAGAGCTGCTTTGCGCGAGCGTGGCCAGCTCAAGTATGGTTTTCAAATGATCGACACACGCGCGCTCGCAGTTACCGTACGCGGACAACGAAACGAGTTCTTCCTGAGCACGGGCGCCGATTCCGCGACGGGAACGCGAATGTGGGAAGTATTCGGCCCGTTCCAGGGCGAAGGTGGGCCAGCCTTCCTTTACATGCGCGTGCCCTTCGTTTTGATAGGCGAACAGGAGATCCTCGACCTGCTCGAATCGATCCATTGACGTCGAACGGATCGCCGCGTTATTCGCGCGCCGTGTGCCGGTCAATGAGTTGTGCGATTTGGCCATTCTGGAGCGCCGCCTCGAAGGCCTCCACATCGCGGTACACCTGATCGCTGAGAAAACGGACGGCCCAGTTATGTTCGAGCGGGCTGATTGTGATCACCAACCGTCCGTGCTGGTGCGCCTGCCACATTTCGATTGCTGTTCCCATAGACGCTTCGGGCACGAAGGCAATGAGGACATCGACCTCGGCGCACATTGCGTTGTGCCGCAGGAAAACCTCGCGGCCGCGCTGGGCGTCGTACTCGAGCGAGTTGCCGTGGTCGGCGAGCGGATCGTAAATCGAGGCTTCGGGAAACTTCTCCTCAAGAATTCGGCGGAGTCTGCCGCGGTAGTCCTGGTTGTGCAAAACTTCGCCCAGATGCGAGCCCTGCATGATCCCCGCCAGAAAGATCTGTATCATCGGTTGTCCTATTTTGAAACAAATTTGGCAGGAAGTACAAAGCGTTGGCAGGCCACAAAAGTGGCATTGCCGGAATAATGAGATTCGCGCAACTCGTTGTATGACATTGCACTTGCAGCGAAAAAGTCAAGTCCTAATCGTTCCAAGATCGGGAATTGGCATACGAATTGCAATCTGTACGTTCGTCTTATCCATCGTGTCCGATGCCTAGACAGGGGGGTGTTCGCCGGGGTTGGCGAACACGAAATTGTCGCTCCCAACAGGGAATTGGGCGACCATTCGGTTATCCTATCCTTGATCCTGGAACACAAGGCACGCAGCAGAGTGAGAGGAAAAGGGACTTTTCTCACCTTGTGGCTGAACCACTCAGTCCCCAGGTGCGTAGCAGTAGGAAGAGAAACATGGACGAAAAACATGCTGGAACCGTCCAGCTCGGTTCTTTCTCGCAAATGACAGACGAACAGCTTGTGCGAGAATACCGTTCGACGGGATCCGAAACGATCTTTGCGGAACTCGTCGGGCGATATGAGCGCGAGTTGTTTAACTATTTAAAGCGCTATCTCGGCGATAGCGCGCTGGCTGAAGATGTATTTCAGGCCACGTTCCTGCAAGTGCATTTGAAGCATGATCAGTTCGACGACGATCGGAAGTTCCGCCCCTGGCTGTATACTATCGCCACAAATCAGGCGATCGACGCGCAGCGGCGTAATCGGCGGCATCGCAACGTGAGCCTGGACCAGAATGTCCGGTCGAGCGGCGAGGATGTTACCGCCCTGATCGAAATGATGGAAAATAGCGAACCAGGTCCGGTTTCTCAGCTAGAAGCAGAAGAACGACGCGAATGGGTCAATCAGGCCGTGGCCGAGTTGCCCGATACGTTGCGGACGAGTGTGAATTTGGTTTACTACCAGGGGCTGAAATATCGTGAAGCGGCGCAAATTCTGTCGATCCCGGTCGGCACGGTTAAAAGCCGGTTGCACGCCGCCATCCTGAAGCTCAACGAAGCTTGGAACAGTTCTCATCCTTGGAAAACGGATGTTACCGATGCGTGAGCAATTGCTCGGTTATTTGATTGGGGCGCTCGACGAAGTCGAGCATGCCGAGGTGGAAGAGGCCGTTCGATCGAATCGGCAGTACCAGCGCGAGTTAGAGGTGCTCCACGAGAGCCTGGAACCGTTGCGAGCGGGCGACGGCGATTTCGATCCGCCTGCCGGATTGGCAGGCCGCACCTGCCAGTTTGTGGCGGCTCATCGCGAAACGCCAACGCCGGCCATCGAGCCCAAGCAAGTGGTCGAGCCGCTCAACGTTTCGCCTCAGTGGTCGTTTGCCGACATGGCCGTGGCGGCCGGTATCTTTCTGGCTGCGGGTATGCTGCTCTTGCCAGCCATTCAACAGAGCCGAGTCGTTGCTCAGCGAACCGAGTGTCAGAACAATCTGCGCGAAATCGGCCAGGCCCTCCAACGCTATGCCGATACGCGCAATGGCCTTTACCCTGAAATTCCAGCCAATGGAAATCAATCGGTTGCTGGAATCTTTTCCGTTCGCCTCATGGAAGGCGAATTCCTCGATGATCCCAGCCACCTGCTTTGCCCGGCCGCAGCGCAAGGCAAGGACGACGCCGCAACATTCCGTCTGCCGACGGCCGCCGAAATCGACGCGGCTACCGGCGAACAACTTGTGCGGTTACAGCGGATGCTCGGCGGGAATTTCGGCTATTCGCTCGGCTATCGGGAACGGGGCCGTTATCACGCGCCGCAGTATCGCGGTCGGGCCAACTATGCCTTAGTTGCCGATGCGCCCGATGATTCGCAAGACGGTTTTCGCAGCGCCAATCACGGCGGTTGCGGACAAAACGTCCTCTACGAAGATGGCCACGTCGGGTATCTCAAAGGCTGTTCCACCGGCGAATGCCGCGATCACATTTTTCTTAACGACGAAAACGTGATGGCGGCCGGCGTGCACGCCAACGACTCGGTCATCGGCCACAGTTGGTCGCGACCGTTGCTCGAATCGGTCCGCTACGGTGCGGCGACGATTGCCGAATAAGAACTTCGGCGCGATGCATCGTCGAATTAGCGATATCTCGCCCTGCCGATCGCGCTAATCCACCATTTCTCGCACGAAACGAATCTGCGGCCTTCCTCCGCCCGGCGTAGGAAGCCCCTTGGCGAATTCGGTAATGTACCGCTTTGCATCGCGCGGCTGTTCCGGTGTGCGAAAGTTGTCGCCCTTCTGCATAATCGGCCGCTGCTCTTCCATCTCTCCAAAGGCCCGTGTTCCGGCGGCCTGGCAAGGATACCAGGCTCCGTTCCCTTCGCCGTCTTCGAGGTAGAATTCGGGATAACAGTGCTGATGCACCCAAACCGTTCGTGCCGGAATGCCGTTGACGCGACAAAGAGCGATAAAGAGCGAAGTTAATTCCTCGCAGTCGCCGTTGCCATCGCGCAACGCCGCCAGCGCGCCTTTGAGCTCGCCATTCTTGTACTCCACGCGTTTCCGCACCTCGTCGTAGATCGTTTCGACGAGTTCCCAGTCCGGCGCATGGCCTGCGGCAAGTTCTTTTGCTAGTTCCCGGATCTCGCGATGCCGTGTTTCGATGTACGGGCTCGCCCCGACATATTTCTGAAGATCGCGGTCCAACTTCTTCGGCGCTTGCAACGTCGAAGTGTCGGCCGGCGGCGAGAGAGGACGTTTGCGAACTTCGAACGTAACCAACGCGCGCGCCGTATGGCCTGCAGGCAATATGGGAATCGAGACAAGCATCTGCTTGACCGTGCCGTCGATCATGCGGTACTTGAACTTCGCAACCTCGGGGCTCAAGTCTTCCTCGGCAATGCGCACTTCTTGTTCGGGCCAATCGAAGGGCACCGGAACCGTGGCGATCAGTCCGCGGCAGGCGCCGCCGCTGGCCGTAATTTCCACGCCAACGCGAAACTGACGTACGGGCCCCAACTCGCCCAGCGAGGTCGAATCGCCGGCTGTCGGCTGCTGAAATTGCGCCCAAGCAATCGAGTGGCTGAGTAGCAAGGCGGCAAGACCACCCACGAACCTACGAAACATCACAGCAGACACCTGGCAAACGAGAAGAGAAAATCGAGGGAGAGAAGCCTTTCCCTCTATTTTATCATGCCAGCGTTGAATTCGTGCCCTGTGGATAACCAAATTCCCGCGTTTGACGGGAAAACGGCGATTATGCCTGCATTTCGCGCTGCCATTGCGGCGCCGGCGTGCTGCGTTGCTCGCGCCACGCTTCGATTGCCTGAACGGGGCGAACATGCGGCTGGACTGGCGGGCGGGCGGACACAGGGTGATCGTAAATCACTTGCAGGAGCTGGCGGCCAACGCGTCCGGGGCGAGCGCCCAAGTGAGCTGCAGACATCGTGGAGATTCTCCGTAAGAAATGAATTTCCCTATATCTCGGCTCGCATATCGCGCAAGCTTGAGCTTGGTTCGACTTTTCGGGCGAATCCCGCCTGCGCGCCGACCGTGTCAGGATTGCACGGTCGGCGCGAGGCTCTAACAAGCAGCGGGTTCGACATTGCCGGGGGCGGTGGCAGCACGTCGATTCCTACCGCGATTTGACCTCAGGCCAGCGCAAGCTGTCGGCAGCCTCTGGATGCAAACTTACTGAGTTACCACGGGGCCAGGAATGATCTCGCCTGGCTGAGCGTAACCAGGATCGGCATACGTTTGGTCGTAAGCAGGCGACTCGCCACAGGTGTTACAGCTATTGCAACCATCCGACATGACCGGCGGCATTGGAGCACAGGGAGCAAAGGCCCGACGGCCGAACAGCCCGAGTCCACAGTGATGACATCCGGTAGCGGCGAGCGTGGCGATGGCAGCCGCAGTGAGCAGCAGCTTCTTCATAGTATCGACTCCGCAAGGGAAGGGGAAATCGGAGTTTCTTAATCAAACTTGAGGCGGGACGATGCCGCGTTTCGCTATCGCAACGCAACATCGCTGCAAAACTCTACATCACAACTCGCAGTGTGCAAGTTTTTCATCACGAAAATTTTTTGTATTCGTTTCGCATCACGCGTGTTGAAAAAATGCTACATTTGTCTGCCATTCGCCAGTCGGCATTTTTTGCCACCATTTGCGCCCATCCCAACGGTGCCCCATCCGAAGAACCTCAACGCAACGGAAGTATGACTAGCAGACACAAATTGCTTGCCCTCGCGATCTTCCTCACCTCGTTCGCCACGAATGCAACAGGACTCTTCGCAGCCGCACAAGTAGCCCACGGGCCGGCCTCGCCCGCTTCCCATGAAACGGGCGCGGACTCTTGTACGGCGGACGACATTTGGTACATCGATACGCGCGGTAGTTACGCTTCGTGTTGCGCGGAGGGAACGCCACACCTGCGTGTGGAGCGATTTCTCGGAACTTGCCATTGGGCGCCGGCCGAGCAAAGCGAGGTCACATCGCCTTCGGCCCGGCCCCAGGGAACCATTGTTTACATCCATGGCAATCGCGTTTCCTCGGCAACCGCCAAGCGCGAGGGACTGCGCGTTTACCAGGGACTCAAGCGACATGCCGCGGCGGAAGATGGATTCCGGTTTGTCATTTTCGCCTGGCCTGCCGATCAGATCCACGGACAACTTCAGGATGTGCGTGTGAAGGCGGCCCGCACCGGCGCCGCTTCATGGCACTTGGCGCATTTCCTGGAACGCATGCCTGGCGATGAGCCCGTAGGATTGATGGGATACAGTTTTGGCGCCCGTATCGTCACCGGATCCCTGCAATTGCTTGCCAGCGGACAACTCGGTTGTTACGTGCTGGAGCACAACGGACCGGGGCGCAGCACCGGAGTGCGTACCGTGCTGATTGCGTCGGCGCTGCACTCGCATTGGTTGAATGCGGGCCAATTTCATGGATTGGCCGTCACACAGATGGATCGCCTGCTCTTGCTGAATAATTCCTGCGACTTCGCCCTGAAGCGATACCATGCGATTGAGCGTTGTTCCAATCCGGCAGCGCTGGGGTATGTCGGCCTGAGCGAATCGCGCCTGGTCGACCACGCCGCGGCGGTCGAGCAATGGAACGCCCGCAGCGTCGTCGGGCGCGATCACTCACTCGCGCCCTACCTCTGCAGCGATTGTTTGATGTCGAAGGTCTGGGATACCTTGCGGCTCGATTCGCAAATTGCCGAGTCGCATCCCGTGGCGTCGACGGACGAGTAAGCGTCGAAAGCCGGCATTAACGTGTCAACGCCGCCGAAACCCGCCTCAAAGATCCATTCCCAGAAAGCCACCCGCCGCTTCACTTTCGCGCTGCAATGCCGCGATGCGTTCCTTGGTCTTGGTGAGATCGCCGGCGGCTATGTAATGGTCGAATTCGCAGGCCACGGCGCGGCGAACGGTTTCTTCGAACCACGTAGCCACGTCGCGTGTGAGCCAATCGCACGACTCGCCGACGAGTGCGATTTCGAGATCGACCTGGCGAGTTTTCAGATCGGCCGTGTCCGTGAGCACGGTTCCCGCAAAGGCGAAACGCAGCAGCCCGAGCGTGTCGTGATTCGTCAGGCGAAACTCACACGAACCGTCGTGCAAGAAATAGCTGTTATGCTGACCATGCGTTTCGATGGCTTGCTTGATACGTTCGCAGCGTTGCTGAAACGCCGGCGAAGCATCGAGCGGAATATCGAATCGCCCGACCGTCCGTAACGGGATACATTCGAAGGAAATTTGAACCACGGCGTTTGTGCCTCACTCCGAGTGAGCGACTTTCTCCGTCACGGGAATTCGCCAGGCGGCGCTCAGCCAACCCGCCTCGGAAGCGAGCGAGATCGCCTCCAACTTGCCCAGGCTCTTCCAGCGCCCCGGCAACTCGAATCCTTCCGAAACGATCTCGGCGGGACA
>JAGQOS010000248.1 GCA_020427265.1 Planctomycetales bacterium | reverse complement strand
GCGTTGATTCACTTCACAGGTCTGTTCAACGGCACGGGACTGAACGACGGGAGACTCGACGAGTTCGAAGCCCTGTTCGCCGCCGGCCCGGGCAATCTCGCCACGATCAACAATCGAGTTTACGGCTACGCCACGGGGCTCGCCGGTTCGCTCGGGGCCACGGGCGGCTCGACTGCGGCGATCGACGCCTTTGTGGTGCTCGATGGCGGCGGCAACGGCATCCAACTCGTCGGCCTGGTTCCCGAACCGTCGACCGCCCTGCTACTCGGCTTCGGTCTGGTGGGCCTGACGATTCGCCGCCGCTCGAAGGCGAAGAGCGGTATACGTAAATCGATGGCGGGCGCCGCCTCCGTTTACCTCGCCCTGGCAACAGCATCGTCTGCGACGGCAGCCCTGGTGATCCATTACGACTTCGATACGGTTAGCACGACCATCGGCAACGACGGCACCGGACCGAACGGCACACTATCCGGCCCGAGCGGAACGGCCGGCTTCACGACGGGCGTGCCGACGATGGGTGGCGGCTACCGCTTTAACGAAGGCGGCAACCAGAACAACCTTGTCGATACCGGTCTCGTCGGCACGGGCTTGATCGATGGCACGTACACGATGAGCGCCTGGTTCAACCCCGACTTCGTTTCGCCGGGCGACAACATGATCTTCGGCATGACTACGGGCGGGGCACAGCTTCACAACGGCATCCGCAACGGCGCCGCACATCAAGGTCACTGGGGGAACGACTCGGGTGGCGGCGTGATCGCAGTCAGCAACTGGCAGCATCTGACATTTCAGTTCGGCGACGCGGTGGGCGATGGCGGCACGGGAATCCAACGCATCTATCTCAATGGCGTCCTGATTAGCACCTCTGGCAGCAAGGGTGATCCCCTGAATCCCGCACTGCAATTCGCTGTTGGTTACAACGGCGCCACCGGCCAAGCCTTCGACGGCGTGATCGACGACGTCGGCGTGTGGGACGAAGAGATCTCGGCCGTCGACATCGCCCTGATTCACTACGGCGGCTTGAACTTTGGCTACGAGTTGAACAGCTCGCTGCTCGACGAACTGGAAGCGGCATTCAGCGGCGGTTCGCCCGGCGACGTGTTTACCGTCGGCAACAAACTTTTTAGCTACAGCACGGGCCTGGCCGGATCGCAGGGTGCAACCGGTGGAACGTCACAGAATTTCGACGCCTATGTCGTACTCGACGGTAGCGGCAATGGCCTAACCTTTGTCGGCCTGGTTCCCGAACCGTCGACCGCTCTGCTACTCGGCTTCGGTCTGGTCGGCATGACGATTCGCCGCCGCCGCGTAAAACGTTCGCCCAGCGTGAATCGCAACTGGTGGACCGCTCACTTTAAACGCGAAGCCGCTGAAGGCCGCGACACGCAAGAAGAGAAGTCGCTTACCAATCATTCGAACACACTAGATGCTTGCCAAACCAAGGAGAATGCCATGACGACCCGCACCGTTTCGACTGCCTCGTTCGCCCTGTTCGCTGTCATTCTCTCCTTGTCGCTGACGAACGTTTCACAAGCGGCCCCGATCATCCTCGGCGATCGTCCCTTCTTCCCCGGCGATGGGTTGATGAACTCTCGCGGCATCGACGTGAATGAAGCCGCCGGCGGCAGCTTCGATGTCGATGTGAACGACCTTCCCGAGGCTGAAGCACTGATGGATGTCCTGGCCGCGCTGCCGGCAGGCACGACCGGATCGGTAACTGCTGGATCGAGCACATACGACGTCACGATCAACGCTTCGGCGACCGTGGCCCAAGCCGACTTCGGCAGCGCCGGTGACTTTGGCGTGAACAACCCCTTCACCGGAGCTCTGGCCGGCAACCACTTCATGATGCAACTCTCCGGTTACATCTACCTGCCAGCCGGAACCTACACGATCGCGTTAGACGGCGACGACGGCAGCAACTTCGAAATCGACGGAGTCTCGTTCAGCGAACGGATCAACAACAACGATTCGGTCAAAGGCTCAACCGACGCCAACGAGATTCGCTACGACATTCCGACCGGCGGCCACGACACGGCCGGCGTCTTCACCGTGGCGGCCGACATGATCACGACGTTCGAGGTCAACTGGTTCGAACGCACCGGCGGCGAGCGTTGGGAAGTGAGCTGGGCGTCGGGCGACCAGATCCCGCCAGTGATCGGCGGCACAGGCAATAACTTCAACGCACTCGGTTTCTCGCTGTTCGGCAACAACATCGCCGGTGGCGTCCTGATTTCGTCCTCGCAGTTCGTCATTCTCCCCGAACCATCGACAGCCGTCATGCTTGGCCTCGGCATCGTCGCACTCGCCGCTCGTCGCAAGCGACAAGCACGGCGAGCCTAAACGAGAGAGCCAAGAACCACGCGAAGCTCCGCTTCGCATTCCGAAACGAATCGACGCGGAAAAATTCAAAGGAAGACGAAGCAGAGCTTCGAGAACAACGAACCAACCACCGAAAACCAGCCAACAACTCAATTCCAACCATGCCTAATCAAGGAAACCTACTCATGACCACGTCCGCCTTTAAGAACACGCACAGCCGCTACTTCGCTCTCTTCTTCGCCACGTTCTCGCTCGCACTCACCTGCTCGCAGGCGACTGCGGCCTATTGGCAATACGCGATCGTCGACACGCTCGACGGTTACTGGGATTTCGATACGATCGGCAACGAGCTGCTCGACAAGTCGGGCAACGGCAACAACCTGACGAACGGCGGCGGCGTGACGTTCGGTTCGCATACGGCCAGCGCAAACGGCTGGACGCCCGATCAACTCGGCGGCGGGCAAGCAGCCAACTTCACCGGAGCGGGAAGCAATTACCTGGCGATGCCGAACGGCACGTATACCGGCGGCGACTTCACGTTCATTACGGCCCATCTGCGGCCGGCAGCCGGCAGCGGGTTCAACACGCTCTTCGCGTCGAGCCGCTTCCGCTACCAGACGGTGGGCGATCCCACGCCGAGCCTTTCGGGCGGCATCAATGCACCGGGAGGCAGTTTTGGCGGAACGCCGGCCGTGGAAGACGAATGGCATTTGACCGCCCTGACCTACGACAGCAGCACAGGCGCTTTGAGCAGCTACATCGTGACGAACAGCGGCGTGTTCCCCGGCAGCCCGCAGGCGACCGGCTCGGCCAACGGCGGCCCGACCTACATCAGCGACTCGACCAACTTCCGCATTGGTGGCGACGGCACCAGCGCCATCGGCGGCTTCGACGGCTGGGAAGGCCAACTCGATTTCGTAGCGTTCGACAACTCGATCCTCAGCGGCGTGCAATTGCAACAACTGATGAGCGATTTCAACCTTGGCATCACCACACCCGAACCAACCACCGGATTGATGGTGCTAATGGGCGTGATGGGCCTGGCGATGCGTCGCCGCCGCGTTGTGGGTTCTTTGTCGCTGGTCTGCGTCGCTTCGCTCGCTTTCACGTCGAGTGCTTCGGCCGGGTATTGGACTTACAACTTTGCCGACCAGGCCGACGCCTTTTGGGACTTTGAAGGCGGCAGCCCGCTCGTTTCGAAGTCGCCCGGCGCCGTAACGTTGACCAACGGCGGAGCCGTCACCTTCTCCTCGACGATCGCCAGCGGCAATGGCTGGACACCCGACGCCCTGGGCGGCACGTCGGCCAATTTCGACCGCAACGACGGCAATAGCTATTTGAATATCCCCAACGGCACGTACACGGGTGGCGATTTCACGCTGATCATGGCGGGCCGTCGTCCCGATGCTCAAGGCAACTGGACCACATTGTTCTCCAACTCGCGCTTTCAACTCGTGCAAGTGCAGAATGAGCCCGATCCGTACCTGTGGGGGCGTGCCGTTGGCGATGGCAACCTGGGCGGATCGGCCGGCTCAACACAGATGACCGAAGACGATTGGCACTTCTTCGCTTGGACTTACGATAGCACAGGTAACTCGCTGAATGTTTATGAAGTTACCAACAGCGGCACGCTCGGCGCCGCAATCATTACGGAATCGCCGGCTGTCTCTCTGACCGACGCGACGAATCTCCGCATCGGCCGCGACGGCGTAAGTTCACCACCGCTCGGTGGCGCCGACGGTTGGGACGGACAACTCGATTTCATCGTCTTCGACAATACCTTGCTCAATGCGGTTCAGCTTCAAGGCGCCTTGGACGACTTCCTGTTCGGCGTGCAAACCCCCGAACCGACCACCGGGTTGATGGTGCTCTTTGGCATCGCCGGTTTGGCGACCCGTCGTCGCCGCGGCCAAAAGGTTGCCAACGGCACGATGCGAGTTTCGAACGGCAAGTTGGCGACGGTCGCTCTCGTGTGTGCCGTTTCCTTGGTTGTCGCTTCTTCCGCGTCGGCAGGTATCGTCGGTTACTGGTCGTTTGACAATGACGACGCGACCGACACGTCGGGCAACGGCAACAACGGTGTGGTCGACAGCGCCGTAACCTTCAGCTCGACCACGCCCAACGGCAACGGTCGCGCGGCCGTCTTTGCCGGCGGCGGCGGCAATGGGCAAATCACCGTGGCGAATTCGGCTTCGCTCCAGGTCGACGACACCGTGACCGTGAGCTACTGGATCAAAGCCGACAGCGCCGCGAACCCCGCCTGGGTCCGCATTTTCCGCAAGGGCAACGAAAGTGCCGCGGAGAATGGCTGGCTCGTCACGCGAAATTCGAGCACGAGCAATACGCTGATTCGCTACGACACGGCCGGCGGCGGCGGCACGCACAATCAGAACAAGCACTCCGGAGTCGGCAGCGAACTCGACGACGCCTGGCATCACATCGTCTTTGTGGCCGACAATGGCCAAACGCGTGAATATGTGGATGGCGTACTGGCATCGAGCGAAACGTACACGCACGGCACCGGCCTAAGCAACACGCAACCGCTGGAGTGGAACAATCAGGGCGCGTTCATCGGCTCGATGGACGACGTCGGCCTGTGGAACTCGGCCCTGACGCCGGGCCAGGCGATCGCCCTGTTCGATCCGGTCTTCGGCTACGACCAAACGGCCATGTCGGGCTTGTTCGACATCTTCAACACGAGCACGGCCGGCATCGTCGGCGGCGCCCTGTGGAGCCCCATTTCCGGGCTTTCGATCGGCGAAGGCCAACACGCCACGATCAACAACGGCAAGACGATCGTCCTGCAGCTCGACGCCCTGGGCAACGGCATCGCCTACGCAATTCCCGAACCGACCACCGGGCTTTTGGTCCTCGGCGGCATCGTTGGCCTCGCGCTGCGTCGCCGCCGCGGCCGGCACACGGTTGCGAGCCGCTCGGCGGTCGCGCTGCTGGCCGTCGTCTCGCTCGCCTGTGCTTCCACCGCTTCGGCCGGCATGGTTGGCTACTGGCCGTTCGACAATTCCAACTCGAACGACTTCTCAGGCAACGCCAACAACGGATCGGACATCGGCACGGTCGATTACAGCAACACGGGTTACAATGGCGCGGGCCGTTCGGCCGATTTCGGCAGCGGCGACCGCATCGATGTGACGACCAGCGCTTCGCTTGAAAGCACGGCGAATCAACTGTCGCTCTCGTTCTGGATGAAGGCCGCCGCCGGCGACAACGGCGGCTGGGTGCGCATCATCCGCAAGAGCAACGAAGCGAATCCGAACAACGGCTGGATGGTCACCCGCAACTCGACGAACGACGACACACTGATCCGATACGATACGAACAATCCTTCGGGAGGCTCCTGGAACCAGAACCGGCACACTGGTGTTGGCCTGGGTGTATTCGACGACCAATGGCACATGGTTACCTACGTTGCCGATAACGGCGCGACTCGCGAGTACATCGACGGCGTGCTCACACAATCGACGACCTACACGCATGGCAATGGCCTTTCCAGCACGCAGCCGTTGCAGTTCAACACGGGAACCTACATTGGCGAGCTCGACGACATCGGCGTCTACAACTCGTCCCTCACCGCCGGCATGATCACAACGATCTTCAACGAAACGTTCGGCATCACGCAGGGTGATTTCGGCAACGTTCTCGACGCCTTCGAGAATCCGGGCACGATCGAAGTCGCCGCCAACAAGCCCTGGCGCTACGTTACCGGTCTTTCACTGGGCGAAGGCAATAGCCTGGCTACCGACAAGCTGCTCTACATTCAGCTCGACGCCTCGGGCAACGGTGTCGTGGGCTTCGTTCCCGAACCGTCGACGGCCGTGCTCGTATTCCTGAGCCTGGTTGGCCTGGCCACGCGTCGCCGCCGCAAGTAACTGCGAAGAACACGAACGAGGTGTGTCCGCTTGTTCCGTCCGGAAACGCCAAAAAATAGGCGTGCGGCTCAAAAAAGAACCGCACGCCCGTTTACGAGATTCGCCCCACGCGCTGTGCGCAGTGCGAGCCCGCCTGCGAATCGATCCGTTGAGCAAGCAATGCTCGCACTAAACCGCCCGCAGTGTTCAGAGGTTGGGCCGCCGGCCAGAACTGACCGGACGCTCCTATGAAAAGTCTGGGAATGCTATCCCGGCGAGCGCGGCAAGCGAACGTAGGGCGACCAGCGGAAGCCCGGTATTTTCAGGTTTCGCGTTGCTCGCCTGGGTTCTTGGACCACGCAGCCGAGAAGAATTCCCAGTTACTTTTCGAGGATAATTAGAACCTGCAGTTCTGGCCAGCATTTGGCAAATAGTTTCTCGGGGGGTGCGCGGTCCACGAGCCGGGCGGAACCGCCCAATTATCGCCGCGATCGGCGCGACCCGCGCCAAGCGAACAGCGATGTTCTCTTTCCGCCTCGCAGCAAGTGCCCTTGACTCGCTCGGCAGGCGCAAGTATTTACCTCGCTCCCACCCGAGGTTTCGCGCCCAGTGCGCTCAAAAACCGCGGGGAGAACGAACAAACCAACGCGATGATTTGCGACGCTACCAGCCGCAAAATAAATTGAGCAGGAGACAAGCTTTGAATCTCACCGTGAAACAATGTACGGCGACTATCGGGCTTCTCTGTGGCGTAATGCCAATGATTGGCAACGCCGCGCCGTGCGACACGACCTGGTTCGTCGTGGCCGCCAACACGATCGGCGCCGATCCCTCGGCGCGCGATCAGGCCGACGCCCTGCTCAAGCAGGCCGACGAAGCGATGCGCAACGCCGATTTTACGCGAGCCGAAAAATTGATCTCGGCTGCCGAACAACTGAATCCCAAGTATTCCATTTTCCACTTCGGCGACACGCCGGAAAAGGCCCGCGGCGCCCTTCGCAAGGCGATGGCGGCCGAAGTGCAGCGACGTGATACCGGATTGCCGAGCAAACGTTTCTCGCCGCTGTCGAGCCTGACCGAATCG
>JAGQOS010000247.1 GCA_020427265.1 Planctomycetales bacterium | reverse complement strand
AATTGGCCAGAAGCATTCGCGACTGGATGGAACGGCTTCTTGTCGCTGCGCGGCGCGGCCATGGCTGGCCGTACCACCCCCGAAGAAGACCCTCGCTAACGCGTCGGGCTACGAAGAAAGAGATCCCCCTCAGTCATTCCTCCGCGTCCCCTGCGTCTCTGCGTGAGGATTCTTCTTGGCTGTTGCCTGCCTGCTTCGTGCCTTGGTGTCTTCGTGTGACAATTTGGTTCATGTGCAATCTCCCGCCAACGATCGGCCACAATTTTGTTTCTCGGCGACCGACTGTTAGAATCATCGCGTATCACGCGCCGACCGAACCTTCCGACCCGATGTCGAGAGAGCCATGAGCGTAAATGATCTTCAATCTCGTTTGTTGGCGCCGTCGCTGATGGCGGGTTTGCTTAGCGCGCTGTTGGCCACGGCTTGCACAACGGCGCTCAACGCCGCGGCACCGGCCCGGTTTCATCAACCCGACGCCGAGGCGTTTCCCGAACTTTTCGCCTGGACGGATACTTGCAACGTGTACGTGCTGCGCGATGGCGACGCGGCGTTGTTAATCGATTTGGGTAACGGCAGTTGCCTGGCGCATCTCGACGAGATCGGCGTGAAGCGGGTCGAATGGATTCTCTTCACCCATCACCATCGCGAGCAATGCCAGGGGATCGACCGGGTCGATCGCCGGACCGCGAAAGTTGCCGGCCCGCAGGCCGAGCAGGAGTTGTTCGAGTCGCCCACGACCTTCCGCAAATGGTATCCGACGCTGGGCGATAAGTATTCGGTTTACGGGGCCAGCTACGCCCGGCCGCCGCGCGCGGCGATTCCGCTCGATCGCGCCTTGGCCGACCAGGAAGAATTTCAATGGCGCGGCCTCACGATTCGCGCGCTGGCCACGCCCGGGCACTCGCCGGGAAGCATGAGCTATTTGCTCTCGCGCCGAGCAACTGGCGGCGCGACCGCCAAGACGGTGGCCTTCATCGGCGGCACAATGCACGACGGCGCGAAGATGTGCACCTGGTTCGATACCGAGTGGGATTACGGCTTCGCGAAAGGGATCGATACGCTCCTTGGTTCGGTCGATGCTTTGGCCGCCGAACCGCTCTCACTCGCGCTAGCTTCGCACGGGCCGGCAATTCGCGATCCGCAGGCGCAACTCGACGCCTATCGACGCAAGCTACTCGCATTTCGCGCCAGCTACATCCGCGGTTACCCGGTCTTCGAGTCTACGGAGCAGGATCGCGATCGAATTTCGCAACCGACCCCCGTGCCGCTCATCTCCCAAGTGACACCGCATTTGTACAAGCTGAGCCACAAGACGCAGGGCAAGAATTTCGCCATCATTATTTCGGACCGCGGCCACGGGCTGATCCTCGACGCCGGCTTGTTTCCCGAATCGATGCTCGACGAAATCATTCTCGGCCTGCGGCAGCACATGGGCTTGAAACAGATCGACGCCTTTTGGATTTCGCACATGCATGGCGATCATTTCTTGCTTGGGCCTACGCTCAAACGCAAATACGGCGCGCAGGCCTGGACGCTCGATCGGATTGTCGACAAATGCGAACACCCTCGCCGCTACGACTACGCGGCCCTGGTTTCGGCCTATGGCGACGGGTTCGACGGCATGAAGATCGACAAAGGATTTGCCGACGGCGAGTCGATCGACTGGGAGGGGTACAAGATTCAAGTCGACTGGATGCCGGGGCAAACCGAGTTTGGTTGCTGCCTGTGGCTCGAAATCGACGGCCAGCGCATCGCCTTCACCGGCGACAACCTGTTTGGCAACTCGGCCGACGAGAACCAGAACGGCCACGAAGCGGTCGTGGCGCGCAACAGCGCGATCTTCGCAGAAGGTTACCTGCTCGGCAGCAAGTACATTCGCGACCTGAAACCCGACATCGTGATGGGCAGCCACAGCTACGTAATGCCCGAACCGGCGGCCTTCTTGCAGCGCTATCACGACTGGTCGCAGGAAATCATCGCCTTCTATCAAGACCTGATTCCCGACGCCGATTACGAGTACGGCTTCGACCCCTACTGGGTATCGGCCTATCCCTATCGCGTCGACCTGCGCGAAGCCGATGAGCAGACCGTGCAAATTTCTGTGCGCAACTTCCGCTCGACCGCCCAGCGCCACCGCATCGCACTACGATTGCCACTGGGCATTACGGCCGAACCGACCGTGCTCGAAGGCGAAGTGGCCGCCGAGAGCCGGGCCCGGTTTCCGGTCAAGCTGTCGATCGATCGAAGCCAAGCACCCGCCGGCGTGCAAATGGTCACGTTCGACATCACGCTCGACGACCAACCGTACGGCGAGCTGTTCGACTTTCTGGTGCTAGGGCGCGAATGAATCGCCAACTCGACAAAACGGCTTGTTTGCTAATCGCTGAACGGCCAGCCGCAGGCGACGGCGTTCTTACTACGACCAACTCGAATTCCTGCGAAAAATCATTCGGCTTGATCGATCTCCAATGAGCGCCGGAAGTATTGCTCCAACACTTCCGCCGCCACGCGATGGCCGGACGCCGTCCAGTGGCCATCGACCGGAAAGTAGAGCGGGGCATCTTCCGATAAACGTCTCGCGTTGGCCGCATGCAATTCGTCGGTCGGATCGATCAGGTCGATGCCGCTCGCCTGGCAAATTTCCTGTAACCCGGCGAGGGCGTGCGAACGATCGTAGTCCGACGGCGACAAGCCGGCGCCGCTCAACAATTCTCGCCATCGCTGGGCGTCGAAAGCATGAGCCGGTGGCACGTAGAACACGACCAGTTGGCTGCCGGCGGCTTTCGCTTTGGTGCGTAGCGCCTGGATCAGCACCGAGGTGGTTCGCCAGGCCATCACCATTTCGGGCCCAGGATTCAGCGCGTAGACTTCCAGTTCTCGCCAAAGCGAATGCGCTTCGTCGGCCGAGATCAACCCGGCCGCTGCCGCGCCTCGCCGCAACATGGGCGATCGTTTGACGGTTGTTCGCAGCAAACCGTACACGCGCGAATGGCGATCGAGCCACGGCTTGACGTCCGAGGAACGCGGCCCCGCATTGGCCGGCGGCGCGAGCGGAACATTCGTTAATCGCAGTGGGCCGTCTTCGTCGAGGGCGAATAAAGGCTTCGCCCCACGCCAATAGTTGGCTTGTGCGTTGTACCAGGGGTCGTTGTCGTAGAAGGCCAGAATCGTCACATCGGGGTGATACTTGTGCCCTTCGCCAACGAAGAACAAGTACTCCTGGTCCGTGCTGTAGCCACCGGTGCCGGCGTTGATCACTTCGAAACGTTCCGTCGCTGGGTTGGCCGACTTGGAGACATCGCGATTGAGCCGCTCCTGCAACACCTGGGTGAGCGTTTGCTCGAATTCGACAGAGTATCCTTCGACAAACGAATCGCCCAGCACAAGCAGACGCCGCACACCGGCCGGCTTTTCGTAATCGCATTCCGGCCCGCGCAGGCCATGGGAGTTAAAGCGTTCGAGCACCTGATACTCGTCGGTCACGTGCCAGGTTTCGGCGCTCGGAATTTTTTGCCAACCGAGCACCGGATCGAACTCGCAACAGAGTCGATGATCGGCGACGCTGCGCGTGGCGAAGGCTCGCAGCAACCCTTCACCTAGCAATACGCCAACCACAAGCGCCAGCGACAGCACGAGCAGGCGAATGCCGAAATACTTCGCGCGACTCAGCATACGCCCCGATCCAACTCGCCAGCGCGATCAGTCGCGCGAGCCCATGTAACGCAGAATAAAGTACGCCAGCGTCAAGTCATGATGGACTGCAGTGTGCCGGCGACATACGTCAGCGCCGCGGCGTTCAACACGCGATTCACCGGGCCCATGTCGGCCTGAGCGACAATTCCGAGCGAAACCAACTCGCGTTTGGCGCGGGCGCTGGCGTCGAATTCCACGGGCAGGTTGACCACCTGAAAAAACACCACGCCGGCAAACACCAGGATGCCGAGCAGGAGCAATCCCGAAAAATGCAGCCAAATGCCGAGCATGGCGATCATCACGCCGGCGCTGCCGCCAAAGTTGGCGACCGGCACGGCCATGTTACGAATCGTGAGCGGAGCATAGTTCCGCGCGTCTTGAATGGCGTGACCCGCCTCATGCGCTGCAATGCCTACGGCGGCCAACGAACGCTGGCCGTACACACCGGGGCTCAGGCGCAGCACTTTGGCGCGGGGATCGTAATGGTCGCTCAATTCACCGGGTATCTGCTCGATGCCCACGTCGTGCAACCCGGCCGAATCGAGCACGTGTCGCGCGGCGGCGGCGCCGGAGAGATTCGCCGGTTCGCGCGCGGCCTGACCGTAGATCGACTTCACGCGCCACGAGGCCCACATCGCCAGAAACATCGGTGGAAGGGTCAACAGAAAATAGAGCGGGTCCCAAACTAACACGGTGCTCGTCCTTTTAACTTGCGAATCGGCTTAAAAACCGCCAGGCCCTGGCGACCCGGCGTTTCAATTCTTCCCTATCGATACGCGAATTGCTAGCGTTGGGTTCGCCTGATGCGGCATGGAAACGCCAGCTTCACTCTCCCCGACCGCCAGAATTACTACAAACTGGCTAATTTACCCAGTTCTGGCAAGGGCAGCTTGCCGGTGGTATGCTCGAACAAGG
Organism: Planctomycetales bacterium; assembly: GCA_020427265.1. Classification (GTDB taxonomy): domain Bacteria; phylum Planctomycetota; class Planctomycetia; order Pirellulales; family JAGQOS01; genus JAGQOS01. The sequence goes on along the minus strand of JAGQOS010000247.1, from coordinate 2,688 downwards.
GTGGTTTTGCCTTGCGCTGCAAAATCGGTAGCTACTGGTTGTTCGTCGGTTGGACTGGGTTCTGGCAATGAAATCTTCGCTTTTTAGCATCGTTTGGCAATTATTCTTCGCCGTCGGCCTGTGCGCCTGGGTCGGCTGCCAGCAAGAGACGGGCAATGCCAAGGCGGCCCCGGCCAGCGAAACGCTCACGCGCGCCGACGAACTGCGCGACCGTGTGGATGCCGTACTGCACGACACGCTCGTCCATCGGCAACTCGGCCATCCGCGTAACGGGGCCTGGCAAATACTGCACGGCGTGCTGGCCTACGGCGCTTCGTTCGAGATCGTGCTCGAGCACGATGGCCAGCGCGTGCCGGCGCTCGATTGGACTATGAACGGCGGCCAACTCGATGGCTGGACCATGCGTCGCGGCGAGGTCGGGCTCAAGGCCGTGCTCGAACAAGGCACGAAGCGCGGACAGGGTCACGAAGATCAATGGTTGGCCGTCATCGCCCAATGCGATTTACCCTCGAGCCATCCCATTCGTGTGGCGGGCGACGAGTTCACAATCGCCGACCTGCTCAATCAGTCGATGTACGACGTGTACGAAGATAAAGAGTGTAGCTGGACACTGATCGGGTTTTCGCACTACTTGCCACTCGACGCCAGTTGGCAAGCGCGCGACGGGCAGACCTGGACACTGGAAAAGATCATGGCCATGGAAGCGAGGCAAGATATCAACCTGAGCGCTTGCGGCGGTTCGCACCGGTTGATCGGCATGCAGATGGCGCTCGACAAGTTCCGCGCGGCCCATCCCGAGGAGCCATTGACCGGCGGCTGGTTAGCGGCCCAGGAAAAAATTGATTGGGCGGTTCGCAAGGCGCGCGAAAACCAATTGCCCAGCGGCGCGTTCTCGGTCAACTACTTTTCGCGCGCGGGCAACTCGTCGAACCTGGCCGACCATCTCGGCGCAACCGGACACACGCTCGAATTCCTCGCCCTCGCGCTACCCGCAGAAGAACTCCAGGCCGACTGGGTCGTACGGGCCACGAACTATCTGTGCGAGCTGTTCGAAATCACGGCCGATACCGATCTGGAATGCGGCGCGCTCTACCATGCCGTGCATGGCCTGGTGCTCTATCGCCAACGCCGCTGGGGCGCTTGGCCAAGGCCGGAGAAACCGGCGGAAACACCCTCGAACGTTACGCGGCGCGAACCCGATGCGGCGATTCGGCGCGCGTCCTGAGCGGTGGCAGCGCCGTAGCGCTGCGAACAACGGGCGTTATCGCAGCCGCGCATCGGGTTCGAAGGGATACGGCTTGCCGATCTTGATGCCGGAGAAATCCGCGTGTAGCGGATTGATCAAGTAGTTCTTCTCGCTCTTGGAAACGGCGCTGGGTACTTCGAGCACCGGCGAATTCCCCTTGCGAATCCAAGCGTCGCCGAGGAGCTGTGTCTCGGGAATCGGCTGCGGCGAATGCCAACCGGTAGGAAGAGAACGCCGCGATAGTTTCTTGAAGAGCGACTCGTCGAACTCGACGCGAATCACGCTGTATAGCCCATAGATCATGTCGATGTCTTCGGTATGCACGAGCAGCTCCAACGTGGCCAAGGAGAGCGAACTCGCAACGTCGACGACGCGCGTGCCGACGGAATTCCAACGTCCGCCGTGGAGCCGCGCCCCTTCGCCATCGAAGGCCGTCGCGACGGATTGCGTCTTCGTCACGCGATAGGCGGCAAGGCTCAAGTAAACACTCCGTGCTCGATCCGGCCCAGCAGATGCATGACCTCTTCCGCGCCGGGCTCGGTGTCGCAGAACTTGAGCGGGGTCTCGTTGCCCAGTGCGCGACTGGGGCTCGAAAACCAACGCCGGGCTTTGTCGACGTCTTCAAAGACATCCAACGTGCGCTGAAAGGCGGAGGCAATTCTCAGAATACGCTCGGACTCGTCGGGCTTGAACTTTTCGCGCCGAGCCAACGTTCTTGTCGGCACGCGCACCACTTGCGCCAGCTCTTCGCCCGACAAGTCGGTAACCGCTTTGAGTCGATCGAATGCCGACTTCTTAAGCCCCTGGGTAAGCGCCTCGCGAACGGCGCTGATCGTGGCATCTTCCGGAATGCTGTAACGACCATTGAGATTGCTCAGCACGCTCCAATACCAGAGCGCCCGGCTGTCGGCCGCCGGGATCACCCATTGCATCTTGCGCTGAAACGCCGAACGCACTTCTTGCTGCAACATCTCGTCGTTCCAGAACGTCAGCACGAAGTCCTGATGTGCGGCCACGCGATCGTCTCGCCCTGGGCATGGTGAGTAAGGAAGTCGCACGCACAACGCGCGTGCCATATGGCAAATCATATCATGCCATTTGGCGAAAGCCAACTCAAGCGCCGCCGGGAACTGAAGAGTCAAAGAGAGGGGGGGGACAGGACCATGTTTCCGGTCGACGATTTTCGGCGAAAGGTCATGATGGTTCAGCCGACAAATGTACCAGACCCAGGACTTTGCAGACCTCCTGGTCGCGCGGCGTGCTACCTTGCAGATGAACGCCGCCAGGCGTTAGAATTGAAGGGCGTTTGTTAGCTCATCGTTTTATCAGTAACAAGCGGCTTTGCTGTTCTCTTCGACGATTTTCGTTGCCGACAGGTTCTCTTTATGCGCTACCGTTTGCGAGTTTCCGGTTTCACGTTGGTCGAGTTGCTGGTCGTGATC
>JAGQOS010000246.1 GCA_020427265.1 Planctomycetales bacterium | reverse complement strand
ACCAAGAGTCACAAATGATCGCACGCGACATACGTCGTTCGAGTGTCACTTGTGGCCCGACAGAATTTTCGGGACAGGGCCAGGTTACTCGGGGCAATTATTCATGATACTTCCGGCCTTAGAAGATCTAGCGGTTGGGGTGCTTTACCCCGGCGAAATGGGCAGCGCTGTGGGGCAGTTACTCTGCGCCGAGGGGTGCGATGTCGTAACGACGCTCGACGGCAGAAGTCGGCGTACGGAACAACTGTGTGGGCAAACCTCACTACACGTGTTGTCAAGTTTCGAAGATGTGCTCGACGTTGCCGATGTCATCATCTCGCTCGTCAACCCAAATGCGGCGGTCGAAGTGGCGCGTCGGTTTGTTCACACAGCGGCCGGAATGAAGAACCCGCCTCGGTTGTATATCGACGCCAACTCGACATCGCCCGCGTCCGCCCGTCAAATCCACCGTCTGATTGACGCGCGTGGCACGTCGTTTTGCGACATGACGATATGCGGCACGAGCGGCCAACTCGATACGCATTCGATTGCATATCTCAGCGGCGATGGGGCGGCGGCGACGGCTCAGTTGTTCGAGTCGGCTTTGCACGTGCGCAACTTGGGCGATGTGGTCGGCGACGCGTCGGCCATGAAGGCGCTGGTCAGCGGACTTACTGTCGGCGTGGGTTCGTTGTTCTTCGAGTTCGCGCTGCTAGCCGAACGCATGGAGTTGACCGACGAGTTTTTGGCCGATGTGCAGGGCGTGCATCCGGGGGTGTTCGAGCTGCTCGAGAGAACGCTGATGACTTACCCGCAATATTCGGCACGCCATGCGACGGAAATGGCCGAGCTGTCAACGACATTTCGCTCACTGGGCTTGGTCCCCCGGACTGCGCGGTCGGCCCAACATACGCTTCGGCAAGTATCGTCGTCCTCGCTGGGGCAGCGTTGGCGCCAGGTCGATAGCGCTCGCAAAAATGTGCGCACGTTGATCACGCTGCTGCGACAGGAATTTCCGTTTGCTTCAGATGACGACACCGGAACCGCGGCAGGAATCGCGCCGCTGTGACAATCGGTGAAAAGCGACTGGTGAAGGATTTGCTCGCAGGAAGGGCACGAATGGCAACGGTATCAAACATGACAACAGGAAGAACCAATCCACTAACCTGTGCCGTGCTGTATCCGGGTGAAATGGGATCCGCATTGGCCCAGATGCTGCTGGATCTGGGGCACCGGGTGATCACAGTTACCGAAGGGCGAAGCGATAAAACGGTTGCCCGGGCGACAAATGCGGGTATCGAGGCGCGTCACTCGCTCGCTGAGGTGGTGACCGAAGCTGATGTCGTTCTTTCGGTCATTCATCCAGCCGGGGCGGTGGATCTGGCGGAGCGAATCGCGCCTTCTCTCGCCTGCCGGAAGAATGTCCCGCTATTCATCGAATTGAATTCAATCTCTCCCGCGACTGTCGACGACGTGTTGCGCGCGATCGGGCCAAAGTTGTGTCGCTTTTGTTCCGCCACGATTCATGGCCTCGCCAATCGGCTGCGAACCGGAGCGCGCTTGTATGTGAGCGGGCCGGCAGCCAACGAAGCGGCCGAACTGTTTCGCTCTGCAATGGAAGTCGCCCATGTGGGCGAGTCCGTGGGCGATGCCAAGGCGATCAAGATGTTGCTCGGCGGATTCACCAAGCAACTTGCCGCCTTGTCGATTGAGTTGGCATCGGTCGCGGATGTAAACGGAATGACCGGCGCCTTTGTCGAGGCCCTGGAGCATCACTATCCGGCGGTGGCTCCGATACTCCGACGCCTGCTTCCTACGTATCCCCGCCATGCTCAGCGCCGTTCGACTGAGCTACGTGAAGTGGCGGAATGGATGCGTGCCTCGGGCCTTCGATGTGATCTGCCGTTGGCCGGATCGCACACATTAGAGCGGTTGGCCGACCACGTTCACCGTGGCCACGGTCCGGCAGGCGACCCTGGCGAGTCGCTCGCCGCCGCCTTGCTGGCAGTGTCGTTGCGGCCTCGCAATTCGTCGTTTCATGAATCCCAGCTAACTAGCTCTTCCGACGTTCGTCTTCTTGAAGAAAGGATCGTGTCATGTCCTCGGTAAAACCCCGCTCTTCCGAAGTTCACCCCGGCCCCGGATATCGCGTGCGTTTTAACGTGCCGCGACTGGATCCGGTGGTTGTGGAAGAGTTTCAGAACTTTGACACGCCGGATATTTCCGATTTGCTTAATCGCTTGTACGCGGTCGATTCGAGCATTCGCCCGCTCACTGCTCCGGGGAAACGCCTCTGCGGCATCGCATGTACCGTGAAAGTGTTTCCCGGCGACAACTTGATGGTGCACAAAGCGCTCGATGTCGCGCAACCGGGCGACGTCGTGGTGATCGATGCCGGAGGCTCCGACGAAAATGCCGTGCTCGGCGATCTGATTTGCACCAAGGCCAAGCACCGGGGCATCGCTGGTTATGTGGTCGACGGCCTGATTCGCGACGTGCCCGGCATCACTCCGCTCGAAATGCCGGTATTTGCTCGCGGCACGACCGCCATTGGGCCACTGCATCGAGGCCCTGGAGAAATCAACTTTGCCGTTTCGTGCGGCGGTGTCGTGGTCAATGCCGGCGACGTGGTTGTGGCCGACGACGCGGGAATTTGCATCGTCCCGCGCGAAGCCGCGGTCGAGATCCTCAAGCGACTGTATAGCCATCGCGACTCGAACGCCGACTACCTGGCGGCCGTCAAACGCGGTGAATTCAGCAATGCCTGGGTCGATCGGATGCTCGATGAGCAAGGGTGTGTGTTCATCGATCAGGACGAGCCGATCGACGCCGAGCCGGTAGCCGATGCCAGGCCGGCGTTGAAGTAGTTGTCCATAAGTCTCCTTGTGACCGAGTCCGCCTTTACCATGCTTCGCAAAATCTCTCACACGCTGGCCGCTACGGCCGTGTTGCACTACCGATGGCGACGCTTCTGTCAGCAGCGCGATCCGCGCGCACGCTGCGCAAGCCGCCAGCGTGATCAGTTTTACCGCGAAGCGTGGTATTCGGCGGCCGCCTTGCTTGGCGCGCCCATTCGTGACTTGGGCGACGAATTCCTGCAGATTCGTGCCGGAGATCGTTCCATTGTGGTTCGGCGCAATGAGACGCCGCTCGACGACCAGATTACGCTACGCATTGCCGGCAACAAGCCGGTTGCATCGACCTTGCTGCGCGAAGCGAATCTGCCTTTGGCCCCTTTTCGTTCGTTTACACTTCGCACGTTCACACGGGCGCGCGAGTTCCTCGACGAAGTAAGCGGTCCCAGCGTTGTGAAACCCGCGTCGGCCACGGGGGCCGGGGCCGGTGTAACGACGGGTGTGCGCACCCGCAGCGAGCTGCATTCGGCAGCGACGCGCGCTGCAGCGTACTGCCGCGACCTGGTCATCGAACGCCAAGTCGGTGGCGACAACCTGCGGTTGCTCTTTCTCGACGGCGAATTGTTGCATGCTGTCGTTCGGAAACCACCGTGTGTGGTGGGCGACGGGCAATTGTCGGTCGCCCGGTTGGTCGATGCCGAGAACGTGCGGCGGTTGGAACAAGGATTCTCCGCGGCTCAGGTGCTCTTGCCAGTCGATCGCGATATGACTGCGACCCTGGCGATGCAGGGAATGACGTTGAAAACAACGCCGTCGCGAGGCCAAGAAGTGATTGTGAAGACGGTTATCAACGACAACGCCGGCGACGACAACGTGCCAGTGACGGAGAAGCTGTCGCCGGAATTGGTCGCAAGTTGCGCCGCAGCGGCGAGCGTGCTCGGCGTTCGTCTGGCGGGGGTCGATGTCATTACTCCCGACTTCACAGCGTCACTGGAAGCGGCGGGCGGCGTCGTGTTGGAAGTCAATACGACGCCAGGCTTCTACGTGCACTATCACAATCGCGGCGCGTCGTATCGCGTTGCGGACCGAGTTCTCGAGCGCGCGCTCGGCCTGGACGAGTTCGCTGCGCCGACTGTTGGACACCAAGCAAACACGCATCGGCCTGCCGCCGTTCGATAGGAACGCCATGTCTCAAGTTGTAGACTTACCGCAGACGACACCGGCCAGCCGGCCCGCGATGGAGCGAGGCGGCGCCCGGCCGCCGCTGATTATCGCAGGCGGCGAGACAAACGCGCTTTCGATCGCGCGTTGTGTCGCCAGTTTGGGTGTCGATGTGTACGCGCTGAATACTCCTGATTCTTACCTGCGCTACTCGCGCCATTGTCGATTGTTGGGCGTTACAGGCGGTGAAAATCTGGGTGAAGCCTGGTACGAGTATTTGATGGGGCCGGCCACCGACTATTTGCAGGGCGCCGTACTGTTGGCGGCTAGCGACGTGGGCATCGAGATGATCGCGCGGCATCGCGCTGAGCTAGAGAAACGATTCATCCTCGATCTATCCGATGTCGACGCGCAATTGACCATGCTCAATAAGCTCAAGTCGTACGACGCGGCGATCGCGGCGGGAGTGCCGACCCCTCGGCACTGGCGTATTGGCGACATGGATCAATTGGCGTCGCTACGAAGCGAGTTGGTCTATCCTCTTTTGGTCAAGCCCACGCTCTCGCACATCTTCACGGCAAAGTACAAGCGCAAATTCCTCGTGGTGGAAAATTATGAGGAGTTGATCGATGCCATCACCGAGGTCGCCGCGGCGGGTATCGATGCGGTGCTGATGGAGAAAATTCCCGGGCCCGACAGCTTGCTTTGCAGCTACTACACGTATCTCGACGAGCACGGTCACCCGCTGTTTGACTTCACGAAACGGATTATTCGTCGATATCCGGAAAACGAAGGTCCGGCCTGTTACCACATTACGGACCATGTGCCGGCTGTGCGCGAGGTTGCCCTGCGATTGTTCCAGCACGTGGGCCTGCGAGGTGTGGCCAACGCAGAATTCAAACTCGACGAGCGCGACGGGCAGCTGAAACTCATCGAGTCGAACGCACGTTTTACGGCGGCCAATTGCCTGGTGACCGATGCTGGCCTTGATCTGGCGCAATTCGTGTATTGTCGCTTGGCGAACTTGCCGACACCGCGGATGGACCAGTACCGCGCCGGAGTGCGCTTGTGGTACCCGCTCGACGATTTGCGGGCGTTTTTGGAGTTAAGGCGGAAGGGAAAGCTGACCGCCTGGCAATGGATGCGTAGCCTTTGTCACCGGCAGACATTCCCAATTTTTCGCCTCCGCGACAGCGGGCCGAGCGTGGCGTTCGCTGCGCAATTTGTCTGTCGCACGTTGCGAAAACTTTTCCTGAGTAAAGAGAACACAGATGTTTAGGAAACGACTTTCGTTCTTCAATGGATCTACCGTCTCTTCGCCGCGCGGGAATAAACGCGAGCGGAAATGTCCACTGGAGAGGGCGCGCCGCAATCTGGCGATGAATTTCGAACATCTTGAGCTGCGCACCCTGCTGGCTGCCGACTACACGGTGAATTCGCTGGCCGACGTCGATGACGGTGACATCAACAACGGAACGACAACGCTTCGTGAAGCGCTCAACGACGCCGCGCTCGTGGCCGGCATGCAGACCATCGAGTTTTCCGTAACGGGAACGATCAATCTCGGCAGCGTTCTGCCGACGCTATCCGACGTGACCATTGACGGGCCGGGATCGGCCAGCCTGACGGTGCGGCGCGACACGGGGGGCGACTATCGTGTGTTCGAAGTGCCCGACCCCGTAACAGCAGAAATCAACGGCCTCACGATCTCCAATGGCCTGACGCCGTCGGGCTTTCACGGTGGCGGCGTCTTGAATGATGGAATTCTTTCGATGACCGACGTGGTGGTCTCGGGCAACGTGAGTAGCGCTGGCGGCGGCGGGGTCTTCAACACCGGCTCACTGACAATCACCAACTCAACGATCACCGGCAATCAGGCGGCAAATGCGGGCGGGGGGATTCGCAACGATGGCGGGATGGTCGACTTGACCAACGTAGCGATCACGTTGAATTCGACCGTCCAACGCGGCGGAGGCATCTACAACGACTTTGGCGCGACTCTGACCATGGTCGGCGGCAGCATCAACTCGAACACTGCGGATAATGGCATCGTCGACTCGGGGGATACCGATGACGGCGGCGCGATCATGAATGTCGCTTCCTCGGTAACCCTGACCGGCACGGTCATTTCGGGCAATACGGCCGGCGACGACGGCGGAGCCATCTCGAGCCTGAATACGGGCTCGTTTCTGTCGTTCATTGGAGTTTCGATCACAGGCAATACAGCCGGCGACGACGGCGGCGCGATCTACAATTCCGACCTTTCCCACATCGACTTTATCGAATCGACGATTGCCGGCAACATTGCGAACGACCTAGGCGGCGGAATCGCCAACATCGGCGCGGGGTCTTTGGCGATTACGCGCTCGACGCTCAGCGGAAACAGCTCAGACATCGCCGGCGCGGTCAACAATGGGTCGAATGGCGTGGCGACGATCACGAACAGCACGCTGTCCGGCAACATGGTTACCACGCGAGGCGGTGCGATTCAGAATGTCGCAGGTGCGAATCTGCAAATTCTTTCCACGACGATTACCAACAATTCATCGACCGGGGCGGTTGGCGGTATTCAGAGCGCGAACAATGCAACGATTTCTGTTCAAAACTCGATCCTTGCGGGCAATATCGCGGGAACAAACAACCCGGATGTGAACGGCGTATTCAATTCCTTGGGCCATAACCTGGTTGGAGCGTTGGGAGCGGGCAGCGGTTTTACGGCCACGGGCGACCTGGTGGGTTCAACCGGTTCTCCGATCAGTCCAGGGCTTGGTGCGTTGGCCAACAACGGCGGTCCCACGCAAACGCATGCGCTGTTGCCAGGGAGTCCGGCCATCGATCAGGGCGTGGCTGCAGGACTGTCGACAGATCAGCACAACCTGGGAAGAACCTTCGACGATCTGGGCATCGCGAACGCCGCAGGAGGTGATGGAACCGATATCGGCGCTGTCGAATCGTTTCCTTCGTTCGGGATTTTTGTCACGCCGACAACCGGCCTGGAGACCACGGAAGCGGGCGGCACGGACAGTTTCGACATCGTGCTGACAAGCGCGCCAACGGCCGATGTAACGATCGGCGTCACGTCGCTCAATCTGAATGAAGGCACGGTGTCTACGAGCAGCGTGGTCTTCACTTCGGGAAACTGGAATACGCCGCAAACGGTTACCGTAACGGGTGTCGACGATGCGTCGCCCGATGGCTCAGTGGCGTACACGATTGCATTGGCGGCAGCGACAAGTACCGACTCGAATTACAACGGCATCGATCCCGACGACGTTTCCGTGACAAACCTGGACAACGATACGGTTGGCATC
>JAGQOS010000245.1 GCA_020427265.1 Planctomycetales bacterium | reverse complement strand
CGATCGAACTAAGTCGAACAAGAGAAGGAACAAGAACAAGAAGGAAAAGGCCAGACGGGACTGCGACAAACAATGGCAAGAGTGCATGTCTGCTTCTGTAGCGGGATGGAGAAGCGCGCGAATTCAGCCTGGGGCTCCTTTACCTATTCGGATCACGAATATCGTGACGGGCCTTACCAAAGTTGATTTCAAGGCATACGTCGCCCCTGATCAAGAGCCAAATCAGCGTACTCTGATTGAGTGTTTTCCGAATGAAGTGATTTGGAGCGCCGGAGTCCTTGGTTTTTGCGGCAACTACACTTACGCGTCTATGGTCGCTTACAAGCAAATGGGAAAGAGCAAGACCATACTCCCCTCGGAGATACTGAAAGCCGTATTCTCGCACACAGTTCGCCCCTGTTTGAAAGTCGCTGGCATGCCAGACGATTGGCACGATGCATGCTGGGAGCGACTATCGAAAGTAGCTGCTGTCAAGAACGAGGGATCGACGGGCAAGGCTTTTGATGACGCCATTGATTCCCTCCTCTGTTTGGTTGCTTCATCGGCGTTTGCAATCGGAAACGCCCATGTTCATCAGAAGAGGACCAGCGATGGGCACATAATCGGTCCAGGCATGCCCAAACCAGAGGTCGTCTAATTGATTCGTCCTCTGGCCTGCCGCTGTCAGGCAAATCACATGCGAAACAATTGCCACAGCCATTTCGTCCACTTTAACTGGTGGCGGGAATTTCCGAAGAAACTGCGTCGAAAAGGGCTGATCGGGGCGGACACCCTAATTGTCCAGGCCACAGGCTCGAAGCATCCGATAGCGCATGGCCGGAAAGTCACAGTCTGCGGCTTCAAGAAGTGAAGCCTCTACAAGAGCGTCTCGATCATCCCACCCCAGGCCAAGCGCGACGAGTCTTGCAGCGATGCAATCGGGATCATCTTCAAAACGTCCGGTACGAAGACCGTAGACAAGATCAACCGGATTGGGGCAGATTTCTCCATCGAAGATGGAAAACTCTTGACCCTCTTCAACCAATTCGGACACGGCTTGAAGAAACTCAGTGGCGTTCATCAGTATTCGCTGGGCAGCCTTCCCAAACTCGATGAGCGTGACCCTAAAGTATTAACAGCAAGAGAAGAGGAGGACTTTCTTTGCTGGCTTTCTGAACGATGGGACGGTTGGCGATTGCCAGTTCTCTTCTTGGAGGTCAAGGGATGGATTGGCCCTCGAATCAAAGAGTTACGGAGTCAGAACGCAAGCCGGAGAAGGATTCCTCTGGAGAAGAAGAGGCTGCGTAAGAAGTTCGCAAATGGTGGAAAAGTGTTGGAAAACGACGTTCCGTGTGTGACCGCTCGCCGCAAGTGCTTGGCAGCTTGACGCTTAGCTATGGCATCGGTTATCTTCAAAATCCAGTGGCCGCAAGGTCGTGTGGGTTCGAGTCCCACCTCCGGTACTGCAACAGTGACATCCAACGACATGGTCGTGTCAACGGCTGACTTTCTTTGTCGCTTGTGCAAAGTCATGCGTACCTGACGTTCCGTACTGCTCGGTACATTGCGGCCGAGCGTGTCGATCTTCAGCGCTGTTTCTCTCGCGCTGGCGTAACTGCAAGGGAAATGCTGCTTTTTCGCGCAGCCACGAAAGATTTCTTCAAAGAGGTTGCGCTCTCCGCGTTCAGGCAGTATCCTTCTCTCACGGCCGAGTCTACTAGGCAGGCGTTTGATTTTCGAACCGCTTCAATCGGGCTGAGCGGGGAGCCGAATCGAATACGGGTTCCGTAGAGCAATAGCTGGCCAGAATGATCGATGCAACAGCCAAAGAGTCGATTTCCCATTGGAAGCTGTATGCCCAGTGCGTCGACTCGAAGTAACCTGGCATCGAACCGCTGTGCCGGAATGCGTCGGTTTCCGTTTGGTCGTCGGCATCCATGCGGCTTGGCGCCGTGGCCGATGCTTCCCTCGAATCGTCTGCTTGTGCTAACCATGAATCGATTGCGGCTGGGTCAAGGCGACGAAATTCCGCAACTTGCAGAGTGGTATCGTTCTCAAATGCCACAGTGGTAATTCCGATCTGCGACGACATCGCCAGGGCCGACCTACGGAACTGCGCAGACGAATCGGTCGAGGGCGTTGACGCTCGAGCCATGTCGACTTCCATGGCACTTTCAGTGTATCGTTCCGGCGCGTTGCTTGTCTGAGCCGTCCGCAAACGTGTGGCGAACGGAGCGCTGTCAGGTCCCAAGGCGACTTCCATCGCTTGGGCGCGGCCAGCCGTCGGCAAAAGTCGCAACGGTGTGGGCATCTTGTCGCTCGGTTGCGGCTTTGAGACTTCGCGCTCGGCCAGGACGAACTTGGAATCTTGCATCACGGTCGGATCGAGCACCTGAGCAAAATCGATACTGTGTGCAGCGACGGCCGAATTTGCCGCTGCAAAAGCGATTCGCATCTGTGGAGTTGGCTCCGCAACCATCATTTGATCCAATTTGAAAAAATGAACTTCGGACGCGTTTTCCGAAAACAGTTGAATCGCCGCATCTGCGTCGACGTCATTGAGTACAAGGAAAGACGACCAACGCCAGGCAGCGGCGACTCTTTCCAATCGAGCGCTATCGGACAAATTTAAACCTTGCGAGTACCGATTGTCCACTTCACCATTGACTCGGAATACGAACGTGTCGCCTTGTGCAAAGGCAGAATTTGACAAATACGCTTCGGTCGCCTGCGACAAGTCGTTGATGATAAACCCACCCGCCGTGTCATCGAGTTGATTTGAAACCGTTGCCGCCACGACGTCTCCGGCCAGCATCTGTCGTACTTCGCAGGTCTCGACGTTCAACGTACGCGAAGCGACAAGTCGCAGCTTACGCCCCGGTGCTTTACGAATCGTCGGCTTTGTGCGGCTGGATGTCTTGAGAATGTTGCGCCACATGGTCTATTCACCTTTCGTCGCTGTTTGTAGCGACTCCAATCGTTTGCGAAACGAGAGATTGTCGATAACCGAGGCGAACTTCGGATCGCGTTTGAGGCGTTCGAAATCTGCAAATCCGGCTTCCGCCGCTTTCTCAATTGCCACGGCAACTGTTTCCACCCAGGTTGCCTGTAACTTGTCGTCTTCTACCACCGCCGCAGCCATATCGGCTGCCACTAAATATAATTGTTCGGAATCTCCGCTCCAAAGCAAAAGCCGGGCCTGGGAAATCTCCAGTGCCTCGTTGAAACGGCCGGCGGATCGTAGCACCCTGCCGCAGTTGACGTAATGCTTGTTCAAAAAGTCGCGAAAGGTCGACATCGTCGGCGCTGCTTCGTGGGCCGCGCCTTGAAGTTGGATCGCCACGCGATATGCTGCGATGGCGCCGTCCAGGTCACCATCTTGTTCGAGCACCATGGCTCGATTGTTATGGACGCCGGCCAGACTGCTTTGATATTCGAGTTCCTGCGGGTAGTCGGCCAACAGTTCTTCGAGCACTTGCTGAGCCTCGTCGAATGCCGTTCGAGCGGCGGGGGCGTCGCCGAGCTTGCTGCAAATTTGGGCTAAGTTGTTCGTGGCGATCGCCAAATCGGCGCGAAAACGATGCACTGCCGGTGCTTTGCGGCAGAGTTGTCGTTGGATTTGCAAGGCTTGTTCATAGGAATTCCGCGCATCCGCATGCCTCTGTAGTCGCATGGCCAAGGAACCGAGATTGTTGAGCGAAAGTGCCTGGTTCGCGAGGTGATCGAGCGAGTTCGGAAAACTCGTCGCCAAATCCTGTTGTAAGCGAAGCGCTTTTCGAGCGTATTGTTCGGCGCGATTGGGCGCGGCCACGGCTAGCGAGTAGCTCAAATTGTTATAGCTTGTCGCCAGCGCGGCTCGAACATCGTGCGATGCGGGGGAATGTTCGAGCAGCGATTCCTGAAGCGTGATCGCCGCGTCGTACGCCGTCTCGGCTCGCGCCAGGTCGCCAGATTGCCCGTATACAAGCGCCAAGTTGCCGTAGGCTAGCGCCAATTCATTCGAAGTGTCCGCATTATCGGGAGAATCTTTAAGAAGCAACGAGTGCAATTTGACCGCCTTTTGCAAGTTGGCGATGGCCGCCTCGCTATTTCCCATACGGTTGCGCAATAGCCCCAAGTTGTTTTCGCAAAGCGCAAGTCGACGACGATGTTCGCGGTCCTCGGGCGTCCGCGAAGCTAACTCGGTGAACAGCGCTCGTGCGCGCTCATACGAAACAATCGCCGCCCTCGCTTCGCCGATCTGCTCGGTAATGCCGGCAACCTTGAAATGCGTGATTGCCGTGTCGGTTTGCAGCGCATCGTCGTGTTCCGCCTGGCCTAAGAAATCTTCATAGTAACCGAGTGTCGCGCGGAGCAAAGATTGCCGTAATGGTTCCGCGCCCGGCATGCTGGCGAGTTGTTGGGCATGCCCCAACCCCAAACGGTCGACGGCATCGCGGGCTTGGCGGAAGTACTTTTCGGCCTGAAGGCGGTTCTCTTCGGCGGTGCGCAAATTCCGCCGCGATTCGGCCAACGCCTCGTCCGTACGCGATTTCTCCCGGGCGATCAGCACCATGGCGACCGTCAGTCCGGCAAGGGCCACAGCCATCACCAGTGCGGTCACAGTCATGGCGGCTTGATGACGCCGCGCCCATTTCGAAAGCCGGACTAAGGCCGACGGCCGACGCGCGACCGTTGGTTTGCCATCAAGATAACAGCGCAGGTCGTCAGCCATTTCCTGGGCCGACATGTAGCGATCTTCTCGCGACTTTGAAACCGCTTTGAGCACGATCGTTTCCAGGTCGTACGGGATCGACGGATTGATTTGCCGCAACGGTCGCGGTTCGTCGTGAGCGATTCGCGCCAAGAGATCTTGGCTTTGCTGTCCAGGGAAGGCCGGGTGCAACGTCAAGAGTTCGTAGAGCGTGATCCCCAAACCATAAACGTCGGTGCGTTCGTCGAGGTACGCCGTGTTGCCGGCCGCCTGTTCGGGGCTCATATAGCGGAAGGTTCCCAGCAGGTCACCGGTCGCCGTCAGATTGTCTTGGCGTTGGCAACGCGCCAGCCCAAAGTCGGTGACCCAGATTTTTCCCTCGCGATCGAGCAGCAAGTTCGAAGGTTTGATGTCGCGATGAATCACACCGAATTCGTGGGCGTGCTGCAAAGCGTCGGCCGCCTGAGCCATAAGCGCCGCCGCCTGGCGGAAGTGGGTGTCGCGTCGACCGATGGCCGTCGACAGGCCGGGCCAAGTTTTCTGCCCGCGTCCGTCTTGAGTCGACTCGGCAACCGCCGTCGCAGCCGAATCTCGCGTCGCCTCGGGACGGCGCGCGCGGTCAAGTTCTTCGATCGCAGCGTCGAGCGGTTGACCGTCGACAAATTGCATGGCGTAAAAATGGACGCCCCGTTCGCATCCCACCGCATAGACCGGGACAATGTGCGGATGATGCAGTTGGGCAGCCGCGCGCGCCTCGTTCGTGAAACGAGCAATCTGTCGAGAATCGAGCATCGCCGCAAACGGGAGCACCTTGAGTGCGACACGACGGTCGAGTGAAATCTGCCTCGCTTCGTAGACAACCCCCATCCCGCCGCGGCCAATCTCGCCGAAAATTTCAAAGTCGCCCAGTTGTTTGGGAACGAACGACTCCGAAGAGGACGGGTCTTCGACAGGTTCGAATCCGCAGGCGGCCCGGTACATCAAACGCAAACTTTCGATGCTCGTGCGCAGCCGCTCCGCCAAGTCGGGATGTTCGGCGATGAGCGATTCAGGATCGGGTTCATGGCCGTTTTCGAGCGATTCCTGGTACGCTTCAAGGATGGAAATGATTCGGTGGTCCGTGTTGGTCGTACTTGGCGCGGCCGCCGCCAGCGAGACTGTTGGAATTGGTGCATACGTCTTCATACGGTCTCTCCAGCGCCAAGCCCGGAGCGTAAACGCTCAATGGCGCGCAACCAAAGCATGCGCACTGCGCCATGCGAACGGTTCATCTGCTTGGCGACTTCGGGAAACGACAAACCTTCGAGATTGCGCAAGATCAATACCTGACGATAGTCGTCGGGCAACTGTGCGAGTTCGTCGGCCAGCAAGACCGCGGCATCTTGCGAGGCGGCCAACTCACTGGGCGATCTTCCGGGATCGGCCAGGATAGCATCGAGCCGCAGGGTCGATTTTTCTAGTGAAGCAGCAAGTTGCTGCAGCGACACTTCCCGACGTACGTCGCGTTTTCCCGCAAGGACATGACGTTCGATGACCCGAGCCAAGTTGTTGACTAAGATTTTGCGCAACCAGGCCAATAGTTCCGGCTGCGTCGCGCCATGAAACTGGGGGAAGTCCCGCGTCGCTTCGAGAAACGTCTCCTGCACTACATCGGAAGGACTAACGCGGTGGCGCAGTTTGGCATCGAGCCGCGTAGCCGCCAAAACTTTGAGATAATTGGCGTAGATCTCGAACAACCGGCCCAGCGACTCTGCCGAGCCGGCTTTGGCCGGGCCGATGAGCCCTTGCGAAATGGATGACGGTTCTCGTTTCACGATTGGCACGCTCCCGCCTCCTTAGGCCGAAATCGCGGGCGACTGTCACGCGACTGTCGGGAAAATCGGTACGCGGCGTGAGATGCGGCCGCTCAATGCGCCTAACCACTTCCATAATAGAAAGTTAGGGGGTGAGACTCAACAAAATTGTGGGTGCCGCTCGTGCGAAAACCACCTTTGCAACAAAGCAAAGGTCACGGCAGCGATCCAATCGGCCGGTTACGCGAGGATCTTTTCGAGTACTTCGCCTGCTACGTCTGTCAAACGATAACTGCGGCCGTTATGGAAATAGGTGAGCCGCTTGTGGTCGAGGCCGAGTAAATGCAGCATCGTCGCGTGCAGATCGTGAACGCTAACAGGATTCTCTGCCGCGGCGTAGCCGATTTCGTCGGTCGCGCCATGACTGACGCCCCCCTTGACGCCGGCGCCCGCCATCCATTGCACAAAGCCGTTCGGATTGTGATCGCGACCGTCGCCACCCTGCGAGACCGGCATGCGTCCGAACTCTCCGCCCCAAATGACGAGCGTCGATTCGAACAGGCCGCGTTGCTTGAGGTCGGTCAACAAACCGTCGATCGGCACGTCGGTGGCAGCGCAGTGTTCCGTATGGTTCTTCGTTAACTTTCCGTGCGCATCCCATTCGCCATCGCTATACACCTGCACGAAACGAACGCCGCTTTCGACGAGCCGGCGCGCCATAAGGCACTTCGAACCGAACGAGCGCGATGCGGGTTGATCGATGCCGTACATGGCCCTGGTTGCCTTCGATTCGCGCCCGAGATCGACAACGCTGGTGGCTTCGGTTTGCATGCGATACGCCAATTC
>JAGQOS010000244.1 GCA_020427265.1 Planctomycetales bacterium | reverse complement strand
TGGGATCTGTGGATTGGAGCCGCGCCGATGCGTCCCTATGCGGCCGACTCGTACCATCCGTTCAAATGGCGCGATTGGCAGGACTTCGGTTCGGGGGCGCTTGGCGATTTCGGCTGCCATATTCTCGATCCCGTCTTCGGCGCCCTCGAACTGACCGCGCCGCTGAGAGTGAAGGCCGAAAACGACGGCACGACGAATGAAGTTTGGCCCGGTCCCGAAACGGTCACCTACACGTTCCCCCAAACCGCGCGCACGGCGGGCGATACGATCAAGGTCGTGTGGCGCGACGGCGGCCTGAAACCGCCGCGCGAGCTAGCGCAACTTCCCGACGGCGTCGAACTGCCTGGCGGCGGCTCGCTCTTCATCGGCGAAGCGGGCAACATGGTGTTGCCGCATGTTGGCGCGCCGGCGCTCTACCCGCAGGAGAAATACGCCGACTTCAACATGCCCCAGGTCGAAGGCCTGAGCCATTGGCATGTGTGGGTCGACGCCGTCCTGGCAGGTAAGAAGACGAGCGACGGTTTCCACTATTCCGGTCCGCTGGCCGAAACGGTTCAGCTCGGCAACATTGCCGCCCGCCTGCCTGGCGACGAACTTCAATGGGACGCGGCCGCTTTGAAAATCCCGAACAACTCCGACGCAAACTCGCTGCTCACGAAAGAGTATCGCGAGGGATTCGAAGTGGAAGGGGTTGCGTAACGCGAAATATCTCGCCCCGTTACCCTCGCGCACGAAACGCCTGCGGCAAATACTTGATCAGATCGCTGGCAATCAGCGATTGCTGTCCAAGATCTGCGGCGGCGAGATCGCCGGCCAAGCCGTGTAGATGAACACCTAGGTGTGCGGCATCCAGCGGGTTCATGCCTTGTGCGAGCAGCGCGGCGATCAGGCCGGTCAGTACATCGCCCGAGCCGCCAGTCGCCATGCCCGGGTTGCCGGTCGAGCCGGTCGCGGTCGTTTTGCCGTCGGTCACGAACGTGTGATGGCCTTTGAGGACCACGACCAAACGTTCGCTACGGGCCGCCAGTTCAAACGCTTGCGCGCGGCGCGCTTCGAGCGATTCGGCCTGTGAACCTACGAGCCGCGCAAACTCGCCAGGGTGCGGAGTCAAGAGACGCGCCGCGCCGGCGTGCGGCAGCACATCGAGTTGATTGGCCAGGGCGTTGAGCGCGTCGGCATCGAGGACCATCGGCTTGGGAATGACGCGATAAAGCCAGGCGACAAGTTCATCGAGCGCGGCCGAACGGCCGAGCCCCGGGCCGATGGCCAGGACAGTTGCCTCTTTTGCCGAAGCGATGATTTGATCGCGCGCTTCCGCAGCGATCCGCCCCGACTCGTCGGCCGCCAGCCCCACGGTCATATACGAAGGCTCGAAGCCGGCGACCAGATCCTGGCAAACCGAGGGCACGGCGACTTTCACCAGGCCCGCGCCGCCGCGCAGCGCCGCCATGGCCGAAAGCGAAATCGAGCCGGCCATACCGCGCGAGCCGCCGATAAGCAGCACGCGGCCATAGTCGCCTTTGTGGCTTTCCGGTTTGCGCGGCGGGAGATACGGGAGCGACGTGTTGTCGGCTGGCGAGGTCATGCGTGTGTTGTACTTTCTGCTATCGCTTGGCCCCTGCGGCCCGCCGGGTCGCGATCAAACCGGCAACATACGCGGCTTTGAATCCCGCATCAATATTAACGACCGAGACATTTGCGGCGCAACTGTTGAGCATGCTCAACAGCGCCGCGATGCCGCCGAGATTCGCACCGTAGCCGACGCTCGTGGGCACGGCAATTACCGGACAATCGACGTACCCGCCGACCACACTGGGCAACGCGCCTTCCATGCCGGCGACCACAACGATGGCGTCGCTGCCGGCCAGCTCGTCGAGCCGCTCGGGAAAGCGATGCGGCCCGGCCACGCCGACATCGTGCACAACGACCGTCGCCACGCCCATCCAATCGAGCGTTTCGCGCGCTTCTTCGACGACCGGCAAGTCGCTCGTTCCCGCGCTAACCAAGCTTACTTTTCCCACGAGTTGCCGCTCTCGCGAGTCCGGCGTTGCGCTCGCGATCCGGATTGTGCGGCCGGTCGGATTGTACGCAAGCTGTTCGAACTGGGCCCGCAACACGTCGGCCGTGGCCGCCTCGATCCGCGTGGCCAACACGTCGGTGCCGCGCTCGAGCAGCTTGGCAAAAATGTGCGCCAACGCCTCGGTCGATTTGCCCTCGCCAAAGACGACTTCCGGAAATCCGCAGCGCCGCTGCCTGTCGAAATCGAGGGTGGTTGGGGCAATACGATTAGAACGGTTTTCGGTCATGGCCCTCATCGTACCCGCTCGATGCTCGATTCGCCAATCGCTCCGCGAACCAGGGGCCCTAAAACTGCCTCTTTTCAGCCAGCGGTATTCGGGAGACAATAGTCGTTTGGCCACCCTAAGCTTTGCGAGCGCGACATGCCTGATCTGAGTCTCGAAATTCCCCGTCTCGATTCGTCTCTGCCCAACTGGCGCGAGCCGCTCGACGCACTGCGCGAGAAGCTCAGCCCGCGCGGCGATGTGGTTAGCCCGGCCGGGCGGCAGAAGACAATCGAAGTGTTTGGTGAGCCGCTCGCTCCGGTGCAGGTGGTTGAGCGAATTTGCCGCGAAGTCGAGCAGCGAGGCTTGGCGGCCGTGCTCGAATACTCGCTCAAGCTCGACGGCAAGGAATTGACGGCGGACTCGCTTCGTGTTCCGGAAGCCGAATTACAAGCAGCCCATGCCGCGGCTGATCCCGAGTTCTTAGCCACGATTCGGCGAATCCGCGAGAACATCCTCACATTTCAGCGGGCGATCTTGCACGACGATGCCCGCGTGCCGTTGTCGGGCGGCGGCTATTTGCGGCAGCGCTACACACCGATTCGCCGCGCCGGAATCTGTGTGCCCGGCGGCGCCGCGGCTTATCCTTCGACCGTGTTGATGACAGCCGTGCCGGCCCAAGCGGCGGGCGTGCGCGAGCTGGCCGTGGTCGCACCGCCCACGCCGTTCGGTTCCTACAATCAAGATCTGCTGGCCACCTGTCACGAGATCGGCATCTGCGAAGTCTACCGCATGGGTGGCGCGCAGGCCGTTGCCGCCTTGGCGTTCGGTGTCGAAGGTGTGCCGCGCGTCGATAAGATCGTCGGTCCGGGCAACCTGTTCGTCGCCCTGGCTAAGAAACATGTCTTCGGTCAGGTTGATATCGATTCGATCGCCGGGCCGAGCGAAGTCGTGGTGGTTGCCGACCGCTCGGCCCGCGCCGACTTTCTCGCTGCCGAACTGATCGCCCAGGCCGAACATTCGCCCGGGGCGAGTATCCTGATTACGTGGGAACGAACTTTGCTCGATGCCGTGCACGAGCAACTAACGGCGCAGCTCGCCAAGCTCAGTCGCGGCGATCTGGCCCGCGCGAGTCTCGAAGAGTTCGGCGCGCTGATCCTGGTGGAAGATTCGTCGCAGGCGGTTGCATTGACCAATGAGATTGCACCGGAGCATTTGCATTTGGCTTGCGACGAAGCCGAAACACTGCTCGAGCGGATCGATTCCGCCGGCGCGGCCTTTGTCGGCCCCTATACGGCTGTCGCGTTGGGAGACTATGTCGCTGGACCTTCGCACGTGTTGCCCACTGGCGGCACGGCCCGGTTTGCGAGTGGTTTGTCGGCCAA
This sequence comes from Planctomycetales bacterium, assembly GCA_020427265.1. GTDB lineage: Bacteria > Planctomycetota > Planctomycetia > Pirellulales > JAGQOS01 > JAGQOS01. Next base: position 3,645 of record JAGQOS010000244.1, on the reverse strand, counting down.
TAGTTTTTTGCGCAGCTCGAGTGTCGTGCACTACACGCGCGAGGACCTGAGCCGAGTTGCGGAGGATTTACAGCGGATGGCCGAGAAGGAAGGTCTTTCGGCCCATTGGGAAAGTGTGCGACGACGCAACGACGGGACCTGATCACGCATGAAATATGTACGCGAAGAAATCGCCGCCATCGAGGGTTACGTGCCGGGCGAACAGCCGCAGGGCGGCAAGTATATCAAGCTCAATACGAACGAGAATCCGTATCCCTGTTCGCCGGCCGTCACCAGAGCGATTGTGCAGGCGGCCGAAGCGGGGCTGGCGAAGTATCCCGATCCGCTGGCCACGGCTTTTCGTCGCCGAGCCGGCGAAGTGCTGGGGGTCGATCCGGAGTGGATACTCTGCGGCAACGGCAGCGACGACATCCTGACGATCGCCACGCGCACGTTCGTTTCGCCGGGCGAGTTGGTGCGTTTTCCGTATCCCAGTTACATCCTGTACAAGACACTGGCCGAGATCCAAGGCGCGCAGGCCGAGATGATCCCGTTCCAGGCTGATTGGTCGCTCAACGAATCGTTCGTCGCCCCGGCCGACCGATTAAAGCTGGTCTATCTGCCGAATCCCAACAGTCCCACGGGAACCGTTTTGCCGCGCGCAGCGATTCTCGATATCGCCAACGCCCTGCCCTGCCCTTTGCTGGTCGACGAAGCGTATGCCGACTTTGCCGAGTGGAATTGTGTCGACCTGGTGCGCGAAAACGAAAAAATCATCGTCTCGCGCACGCTGAGCAAATCGTATGCGCTGGCCGGGTTACGATTTGGCTTTGCGATCGCGCAACCGCAAATGATTGAGCAACTACGGAAAGTCAAAGACTCGTACAACTGTGACGCGCTCTCGATTGCTGCGGCAACCGCCGCCGTCGACGACCAGACGTGGTTGGCCGAGAACCGGGCCAAGGTGATCGCCACCAGGCGGCGTCTGATCGACGGCATGCGCGATCTTGGCTTCCACGCAGTGGAGTCGCAGGCGAATTTTGTGTGGAACGTTCACGAATCGCTGCCGCTGCGGCCGATTTACGAAAAGCTCAAGGCCGAGAAAATCCTGGTACGCTATATGGATTATGCCGGCTGGGGCGACGGCCTGCGGATTTCCGTGGGCACGGACGAGCAAAATGAAGCCTGCTTGGCGATGCTACAGCGCATGGTTTAGAAGAGATTTTTCGCAGACATCAGGATCGAACCATGGCCCGCACGGCGAAGATTGATCGCAAGACGAACGAAACCGAGATTTCGCTAGAGTTGAATCTCGATGGCAGCGGCCAGGCCGACATCGCCACCGGTGTCGGCTTCTTCGATCACATGCTCGATTTACTTGCGCGACACGGCGCGCTCGATTTGAAGGTGCGCGCCCAGGGCGATCTGCATGTCGACCATCACCATACGGTAGAGGATACCGGCATCTGCTTGGGCCTGGCGATCAAACAGGCATTGGGCGACAAGGCGGGCATTCGCCGTTACGGCCATTTCACGCTGCCGATGGAGGAGACGCTCGTTACGACGGCCATCGACCTGAGCGGGCGCTACGCGTTGGTTTTTCAGGCCGATTTTCCCTCGCCCAAGATTGGCGATTTCGACAGCGAGTTGGTCGAAGATTTCTGGCAAGCCACGGCCGCCAACGCCCTGTGCAACTTACACGTCGTGCTACACCATGGCCGTAACAGCCACCACATTAGCGAAGGCATCTTCAAATCGGCGGCCCGCTCGCTGCGCATGGCCGTGGAACACGACTCGCGCATGCCCGGCGTGCCGAGTACCAAGGGAACGCTCGGCTAGTTCGAAGCATTTTTGCTAGCATGCAGCCGCTCTCCTTCGCTTGCTTCCGGTAAACTTTGCGGAATCGTTACAGTTTACCATCCGCCGGTCCGATCATTAGAGCGTGAGAAAGCCGCTCGCCGCGCGCGGGTGTTGAATGTGAGACTAGCTTGCTGTCGACGACAGCACCTCATGGTAATCAAACATTGCGAGGGGAACGGTCGCGTTTCATGTGGTGTCAAGCTTGCCAACAAGACATCCCTGCGATTTCAACCGCCGAAGGACGCTACTGCTGCGCCCGTTGCGGCGGACCCGCCGGACGTATCGAAGCTGCTCCTGCCGAGTTGCCGTTGGGCGAGATCCCCGATTACGGCATCGATCTGACTCGCTGCGACGCCCCGCCAGCGACTCCCGACGCGTTACTGGCCAGTTGGAAGATCGACGACGAACTGCGCCAAGCCGAATCGGTTCTGCGCATCAATTCGAACGTTTGCGATGAGACAAAATCGGCGGGCCGATTGTCGCATCGTTTTGATCCACCGGAGATCGATCTGCGTTCGTTGCAGCAGGCGCAGGCATTGACGATGGCGCGCGAGTCGCGGCGCCCAGTTCAATCGGCGGTACGAGGCAGTTCACTTGCCTGGACGGTTCTATCGTTCGGCTTAATGACACTGGTTTGCGGCGGTGTTTTGCTCGGTTGGTCGATCATTGCCCACCGCGACGCCCTCTGGAACGTGGGGCTTCCCATCGCCATCGGCGGCCAGTGCGCCTTGGTCATTGGCCTGCTGTTGCAATTAGAGCGGCTCTGGCAAAGCGGGCGTTACAGCCAGGAGAAGCTGGCCGAAGTCGATCAGCGATTAGCCGATCTGAATACCCAGACAGCCATGTTGAGCACGACACATTCCACCGCATCGCGCGCCTTTTACAGCCACATGAGCGAGGGTGCGAGTCCGCATGTGCTGCTGGCAGATGTAAAAGGGCAACTCGATTTGCTCACCTTGCGACTCGGCGCCGAACGTCGCTAGGCCGGTTCCGCCCCTGATCCGGCGCAGCGATCCAACTCTCCAATGCTTATGCGCCCGGCGAACGAGATTCCATGGCGCTAACTTGCCCATTACGAACGCCAAGATTCAAAGAACCCGTCGCCGCTAAACGCCGTGTGCGCATTGTTCACCATGAGTGCAATTTCGGCGGTCCAGAACAGGAAGCCGCCGGCAACGAAGTAGAGCGGCGTGTCGCGCGGACAATTGGCCAGCAGCAGCAAGCCGAAGGCGGTCGAGCAACTCGTGGCGACGACGTTTTCATCGCCAGGGAATATGTCCGACCAGAGCAGGATGAAGATCGCGGCGAGCGCGGCGGTTCGAGTCAGCCCGCCACGATCTGATTGGCGATGCCAATAAAGGCACGACCAATAACCCAGGAGCATCGCTCCGACGCCCACGAGACCCAGCAACACGGGGAATGGCTCGAGTGCGTGCACTCGATGGCCAACGGGAATGCCCAATGCCACAGCGGCGATGGGCACAGCCAAGCGTTGCGCCCAGGACGGCGCGGGCCACTTCTCTCGCCAACCCGCTGCCGCGCGCCAAATCACCAGCAGCCCGATGACAAATGGATGCGCGCGGCCGTCGGTGACGGCCAAGACCGTCGCCCCAGCGACAATGCCGGATAGCGTAAACAACGCGCCGAGCGAATAGCGAATGGGCTTCATGTCCGTACCCTACCCAACTGTTCGACCAACTCGGCGATGGTTCCAGATTGCTCAACGGCGATCGACATGCGGTAGTTTCCGATTTGCAGCAAAAACAAATCACGAGTGGGCAATTCTCCGCATTGTCGTTCGATTAT
>JAGQOS010000243.1 GCA_020427265.1 Planctomycetales bacterium | reverse complement strand
ACGCCGGTTCCAATGGCCAGTTCTTCCGCCTGCTGTTCAATGGTGTTGGCAGCGACAAGAACCGTGTGCATTGGAATCTGGAGCAAGGCCAGAAGCAGCGGTCGATCATCGAGTTCGACTTCCGCATGAACGGCACGGGCGACGGCTTTGGCATGCTCTTGCTGCCCACATCGACCTACGGCACGACCACGGCCAACGTCGGCATCGCCGGATCGAGCGAAGAGCCAAACCATGCCGGTGTCTTCGCCGTGGGCTTCGACATTTACAACAACATCGACGAGATCTCGCTGCACTACGGATCGCTGATCCAACAGAACGATCTTAATGGCACAATCGACCTGAACAACAACCAGTTCCACCGGGCACGACTCGAATGGAATGAAGGCTACGGCGGCGTGGGGTCGAACATCTCTCTCACGGTCACGCCCGATATCAACGGCGTTCCCGGCACGCCGGTCACGTTCTTCGACAATCTCTACGTCCCCACACTCAACACCTACGAGTATCGACTCCAATTCACGGCCCGCGACGGTGGCGCGACAACCAACGTCGATCTCGACAACATCGTTCTTTCTTTCGAAGCGGTTCCCGAACCGTCTACCGCGCTGTTGGTCATCGGCGGAATCGTGGGTCTCAGTTCGCTGCGTCGCCGTCGAGCGGCCGCGTCGTCGCTGGCACTCTTGGCGTTTGGCCTCGCCATTGCATTCTCCACGAGCAACGCGTCGGCCGGCATCTATTCGAAGCACACGATCACGCAAAACTTTGGCGGCGGCGGCACGGCGTACACACTTACCGGCAACGCCTCCGACACATCGAACCCCGGCTTCGGCCGGATCACACCTGCTGCGAACGGCCAATACGGCAGCATCGCCTTCGACGACGTCGCCCCGGGCAATTACTTCGTCTCCGACTTCTTTACCGCCACGTTCGACATCAACATCACGCCGGGCGGCGCGACCAACCAGGCCGACGGTTTCTCGTTCAGTTTGCTGCCGCGGGGCACATTCCCCAACGGATCGAACGTCAACTCGGGCGCCTTCAGCAGCGGGGCCGAACAAGGCCTGGCGACGGGCGGCTTCGCCATCGGCTTCGACATTCATCAAGGCGGCGGTGAACCGAATAACAACCACATCTCCATCGCTCATAACGGGGCGGAACTGGCCATCGTCACGCCGAGCTTCGACTTCTCGGACGCCGGTACTCACGCGGCCTCGCTGTTGATCGAGTACCTCGACGGCGGCGGAGCGAACGTTTCCTTCACGCTCGACCAAAACGGCGCCGGCTCACCCGAAACGATCTTCAACAACTTCTTCATCGCCGGCCTGAACCAGTTCGATTCGCGGGCTGTCTTCGCCGGCCGAACCGGTGGCCAGAATGCGTTGCAACTCATCGACAACGTGGCCCTGCAATGGGGCTCGATTCCCGAACCGTCGACGGCGCTGCTGCTCGGCCTGGGACTGGTGGGGCTAACCGTTCGCCGTCGTCGCGTTGCGAGCAACTCACGTGCAGCGGGCGCTGCGACGAAGGCAGCCCTCACCGGGTTGCTCGTCGTCGCCACGACGACCTTCACGACGCAGTCGACCTACGGCTTCGGCGTAACGATCGACGACTTCGACGGCATCGGTTTGCCGCGGGCCGACGTTTCCGTTTCCGCCCCTGGTAGCGTTCCGACCGTGGTTGGTGGCGGCCCGACCGGCAGCTTCCTCCGCATTCTCGATAGCACGGGCGGCGACATCAACTATTCGCACTGGAACCGCGCCTTTCAGAATACGGCTCGCAGCGTGACAGTGCAGTTCGACATGCGATTGAACGGCACGGCCGACGGCCTGGGTCTCGTGTTCCTGCCGACCGATACCTATGGCGCGACGACCGCTTCGGCCGCCGCCACCGGATTTACGGCCGAAGAGCCGAGCATCGCCAACACGCTCGCCATCGGCTTCGACATTTTCGATGTGATCGACGAAATCTCGATTCATGACGGCTCTCTCGACGCGCAGAACAACCTCAACGGCACGATCAACCTGAACAACAACCTGTTCAACCGCTATGAAATCACCTGGACCGAAGACGAAGCGCCAAACTCTTCGCTCGTTTCGGTTTCCGTCACGCCCGACATCTTCGGCACGCCCGGCGCCCCGGTCGACTTCTTCACGAACGAACCAATCGACCTCGACATGTACGAATTCCGCTTCCAGCTTGCCGGCCGCACGGGTGGCCAGGTGGTGACAGCCGACATCGACGGCTTCCAAATCGGCGTGCATGTTCCCGAACCTTCGACGGCTGTGCTGCTCGGCCTCGGCCTCGTCGGCCTCATCAGCCGCCGCCGGCGTGAGCGATAAAGCGAAGTTCCGGCGGCGACCGCAGCGGTCAATCACTCTTCCAAGTGCTCGGCGATGAACGGCTTGCCGGCGCGATAGCGTACGAGCCGCGTTCGGGATTCGGCCACGGCAGTTGGATTGCCCGCTGCTTCGAAGAGCGCGATCGCTTCTTCCGACGCGGCGATCGCCTTGTCGAACTCGCCGGCCCGCGCATAGGCCGCGGCCAGCGTGTCGAGGAACTCGGGATTCTTACGACCGCTCTGCTGGACGACCTGGCTTGCCCAACGCACGGCCTCGGCGCCGTCGGCCAGCTTCTCATCGCTCGTCGTCGCCAGGACCCAGGCCAGGTTATTGGCGATCGGCAAGGCATCGCCGCGCAACTCCAAAATCGCCCGATACTGGTCGAGCATCTTCGCGCGCAGGCCCAAACTTCCCAGCACCTGGGCATATTGGTACCGGGTTTCAACGTCACTTCCGTCGAGCCGTAATGCCGCCTCGAAATGCACGGCCGCCGCTTCGAGCTGCTCAGACGAGGCGAGGATCCGGCCCAGATTCTTGTGCGCGTTGCGATAATTGGGATCGACGGCGATCGTCTTGCGAAACGCCTCGATCGCTTGCGCCACTTGCCCGTGGTCTGCATGGAGCGAACCTTGGAAGTAGTAGAGATCGGCGAGCGACAGCAACTCGTGCCCCGACAGCTTCTTCTCGCCGATATCGATACACTCGTGCAACAGCTCGTCAGTCAACGCTTGGTATCCGCCTTCAAACGCTTTCATCACGACTTGCAACGGTGAAATCCGCGGCGGCGGCTTTCGCCAGCGTCCTTCGAATGGCGCCGCGCGGCGTTGAAGTTCGTCGCCCGATTTCTCCAGCGCGGCGACATCGGCCAACAACCGTTCCACGGAAACGGGGCCCAGGTAAATTGCCGCCACCTGAGAGTTGCTGTCCAAAAGAAAACTTGCGGGCAAGGGGAGCGGCTGCTGCACATCGAGCAAGGTTCGTTGGACGACTTCAAAGCGATCGATCAGTTTGCTCGTGGCGCGGCCGGCAGCGAACGGGAATTTCAACTTCGCCAGCGCGGCGCGGGCCGATTGCACGTCGCCCGGCGTGTCGTCGCCCACTCCATCGACCGAGAGCGCCACGATGCCGACACCGGCTTCCTTCAGCCGCTTTTGCTGCCGCGCGAACTCCGCCAGTTCGGTCAAACACGGTTGGCACCAAGAGGCCCACAGGTTGATCAACATGGGCCGATTTTTGGCCGCGGCCACGTGTTGCGGCTGGCCGTCGAAGTCCGTGTATTCCGGCCGTCCCAGCGGCATGCGGCTCGCCAGCAACACAGCGGCCGACGCAGGCTCGGGCTCGGCCGCCGGCTCGCTGGGCTGAATCGCCTTCTGCGGCTGTGGCGGTTTGAGCACGAGCAGCGCGTCTTGATCCTGCGTGATCAGGTAACGGTAACCGGTCGACAACCCACCGAAGCTTTGCAGGTCGCCGTGTGGCCAACGGATTGAAACCGTCAGATCTTCCGACGCGCTGGCGAAGCCGAAGTGCAGCCACTTCGTGCCTTGGGCATGAAACCCGTCGCCGGCGTGAATGGTTTGTACGAGCTTGTGCGCGGTATCACCTTTGCGAACCACTTCCACGCGCGCGCCGATAGCGTCGGCATTGCAACCGTTGCCCTGCAAACGCAGCGACAGCGTGGCCGCCTGGCCCGGCAATTGATTGCGCAGCATCCGCACCCGCGGCGCGGTGCGATTGGTCACCCAAAAATCGAGCCGGCCGTCCTGATCCCAGTCGGTCAGAGCGATCGCCCGGGCGTCGTCGAGCAAATCGAACCCCGACACGCCGGAAATGTCGGCCGTCGTCAACCCGTCGAGATTCAAGTAGCAGCAATTGCGTTCCGATCCGCTCCACGACCGGCCGGCGCGCAACAAGCGGCTCGTGACAATCCAGGAATTGCGATACGACGCGTACTCCGCGCTCTCTGGGTTGGCTGCAGGTGTTTGCGACGCGACCCGTCGCCAATAGAAACTTCACAAATCGCGCAGGTCGGGCGCGGAGACAAAACCGTTGGCAATTAGCAGATCTTGCCGGCCGTCGTTGTTCACATCGACAAAATTCGATCCCCAGGCCCAACGGCCCATGGTCACGTCGGCGGCAAGACTTGCATCGCGAAATTTTCCGTGGCCCCCGTTGGCGAACAGCGTGTTGCCGCGCGCCATGCGCCGCAAGTGCGCGAGCGTTTGGGCGTCGTCGCCCGGGCGGAACTGGCGTTGATACGTCACTCGATGGCCGGCCGTCGAGAACATGTTTCCTACGTAGAGATCCATGTGGCCATCTTGATTAAAATCGCCCCACGAAACCGACATGCCCGAGCCCACGTCTTCGACCCCGGCCGCAGCCGCCACATCCTCGAACCGGCCGTCGGTATAGCGATACAGGTTGTTGCGACCGAAATCGTTGGCCACGTAGAGATCGAGATCGCCGTCATTGTCGTAATCTTCCCAGGCGGCGGCGTAGCTGAAGCGGCGATTGTTCACGTCGAGCCCGACCGCGGCCGTAACGTCCTCGAACTTCAGCTCGCCCAGATTACGAAAGAGCCGGTTCGCCGCGCCGTTGTTCGCATCTTGAAACGGCACAGGAAAACCCAGGACCGATTCTTCCTGATCGGGTGAACTAGGCGTGTGGCCGCAAAGGTAGATGTCCATGTCGCCATCGCCGTCGAAGTCGGCCGCCGCCATCGAATCGATCGCAGCCCCGAACGGCATGGCCGCCGCAACGCGAAACACGCCTCGGCCCACATTCTCGTGCACGACCATCTCATCTTCCACACCGACGATCAGGTCTTGATCGAAGTCGTTGTCCAGATCCACGATCAAGGCGCTGTTCGTGGCGTCGAGCCAATCCACGCCGGCGGCGGCCGCCGCTTCGCGCACTGTGCCGTCGGGTTGATGAAGCAACAGGCGATTTGGCAAGCCGTTGCCCTGGCAAACGTAGACGTCCTCCAACGTGTCGCCGTTCAAATCGCCTACGGCGATGCCTTCGAGCCCGGTGATGTACGGCGCGAGACTCTTTTCGTATCGCGCTCGCCAATGGTCGACGCCCCAGGCCAATTGCTCGCGATAGGCCGAAGTTTGCCCCAGGACCGATTGCGTGCAATCGGCGAATATCGCGCCATTCGGCGCGGTCGACTCCTGCAACGATTCGGCCTGAATCGACTGCAGCCGCGGTGGCTGTGCGCGCGACCAGCGGCAGCGCCACACGCCCACTTGCCCGACCGCCCGCGCCGCGCCTCGGCTGCTCGCTTCGTAGCGCACCTGGGTCGCCACTGCATTGTCTTTCAACTCGACGCCGAAAATCTTGAGCTTCGCCCACGTGTGCTCGTCGTCGCCAAGCGGTTCGGCGAGTTCCGCCAGCGCGGTGGCCAAACCGGCGGCCGCCGCATGTTGCGGTCGCTCGTCGGCCAACGCAGCTTTGGCCACGATCAGGCCCGGTTCGCGATGCACTTCGGCCGGGTTGCCGCGCAACGTGGTGCACTGAAAGTCGTCGGCCACGAGTTCGCCCAACGCCTCGGCCGAGATAGTCGCCCGATGGGCGATGGCTTTGGCGATCTTTTTCAGTTGCGCCGTCGCTTGTTCTTGAAAGGCTTCGCTCTGCCAGCCGTCGACCTCGGAATTTTCTCGGGCGTATTCCTCGCGGAGCAAGGCGTCGAAGCGGCGCTGCTCGTGGCCCGGAGTCAGGGCCGAGGAGACCGGTTGCACGGCGGCAGGCGGCGCGTCGCGCTCGTTCGCATTGGGCGGCTTCGGTGCCGGAGCCTTGCTGCGCGCCGGTTCAACCTGCGGCGGCGCCGAATCGCAGCCACACGCCAGCAACGCCGCCACGACGGCCCATCGGCTGCACCATCGCCGGGCGCGAGAACCAACCCATGGCGCCGTTCGAAACGTCGACAGATACAAGGCGGTAAGCATGAGAAGGAGAAGTAGTTCGAGCCGGCGATCGTAGCCCAACGAACGGGTCGTAGTATAGCATCATCGGGGCGCAGCCCGAAACAGATGGTTTCCACGAGTCTCGCATGCGGCTGCGTTGTCGGCGCGCCGGGGCTCGGATACAATTCGCCTCATGAGCGAATCGGTATATAAATACGACGTGATTGTGGTCGGCGCCGGACACGCCGGCACCGAGGCCGCCCTGGCCGCCGCACGACTCGGCGCGAAGACCGCGCTGTTGACGACCAATTGCGATACCGTGGCCCAAATGAGCTGCAACCCGGCGATTGGCGGCGTTGGCAAGGGCCAGATCGTGCGCGAAATCGACGCGCTCGGCGGGGCGATGGGCGAGGCGATCGACCGCACTGGCATTCAATTCCGCATGCTCAATCTGCGTAAAGGCCCGGCCATGCACAGCCCGCGGGCCCAGGCCGACAAGAAGGCCTATCAGCAGCATGTGAAACAAGTGGTCGAGTCGCAGGCCAATCTGTCGCTCCGTCAGGAAACGGTCGAAGACCTGCTTACCGAACAGCCCGGCGAGCGCTGCCGAATAATGGGTGTGCGAGTGCGCGGCGACGCGGTCTATCGCGCGCCGACCGTCGTGCTTACGACCGGAACATTCCTGCAAGCCGTGATGCACACGGGCGAGGCCCAAAGTTCGGGTGGCCGGGCCGGCGAGGGCACAACCGCGGGGATCAGCGGCGCGCTTGTACGGCTTGGATTTCGCATTGAACGCTTCAAGACCGGGACACCGCCGCGGCTGAACGGCCGCACGATCGACTTCGCTCGCACCGAAGAACAACCGGGCGACGCGTCGCCGCAACCGTTCTCGTATCTGACCGACAATTTGCCCGGAGAGCAATTGAGTTGCTGGATCACGTATACCAACGAGCAAGTCCACGAGCGTATTCGGGCCAGCCTGCATCGCGCGCCGATGTATACGGGACAAATCGCTTCGAGCGGGCCGCGGTATTGTCCATCGATCGAAGACAAGGTCGTTCGGTTCGCCGATCGCACACAGCATCAGCTTTTCCTGGAGCCGGAGGGCCGCACGACGCACGAATACTAC
>JAGQOS010000242.1 GCA_020427265.1 Planctomycetales bacterium | reverse complement strand
GGGACGATTTATTACACGCTGGATGGTTCGGATCCACGCTTGATCGGGGGTGATTTGTCTCCGACGGCGATCGAGTACAACGGCCCGGTCACGCTCGATATGTGGACGACTGTCAAGACGCGCGTCTGGAGCGGCGGAGCGTGGTCGGCGCTCGCCGAGGCGGTATTCCAAACACCGGGTCCGCCGGGCCTGCGAATCAACGAAATTGCGGCGGACAACGAAGAGGGGCTGCTCGATGCCGATGGCGACGATTCGGACTGGATCGAGATCTACAATCCGACGAGCGTTTCGGTCGACTTGGCTGGCTGGAGTCTGACCGACAATGCCGGCAACCTTGACAAGTGGCAATTTCCCGCAATCACGCTGCCGGGCGACAGCTACCTGGTGGTCTTTGCATCGAATAAAGACCGCTTGGACCCGAACGAATTGCATACGAATTTCGAGTTGGACGCGGCCGGTGAATTCCTCGCGCTTGTCGCTCCAGACGAAACGACGATCGTCTCGCAATTCGATCCGTTTCCACGGCAGGCGCCCGATGTGTCGTACGGCCAGGCGATGAGGATCGAGGAGAGCGAAGTGCTTTCCCAGGGCGCGACGATCCGCGCCTTCGTTCCCACGGATGACACTCTCGGTCTTGACTGGACACTTGTTGATTTCGATGACTCAAGCTGGAGCGAAGGCGCGACCGGTGTTGGTTTTGATACCGGCGGCGCGTACGACGGGCTGATCGGTCTTGATCTCGAGGCCGCCATGCACGGCCAGAACGCGACGGCGTACGTGCGGGCCCCGTTCTCCGTCGACAATCCGGCGGCGGTCGATCTGCTACACCTCGACGTTCAATACGACGATGGATTGATCGCCTATTTGAACGGCCGGCCGGTTGCTCGTCGTAATGCTCCCGACGAAGCGGAATCCTCGGTGCTCGCGCACTGGTCGTTTGACGAAGCCTTCGGCACAAGCGTCGCCGACGATTCGGGCAATGCCAGGCACGCTACGCTCGAAGGCGCCGGAGGTGCGCTCGCCGCGCCGGGCGTGTTTGGAGCCAACGGCGATCCTGGCGCCGGCGGCCTGTTGCTGACCGACGGTTCGGACTATGTCGCAGTACCGCGGCTCGAAATGCGAACCAGCGATTTCACAATTTCCGCTTGGATCAATCCCGAGTCGATTGAAGACGGCGACGAGATCTTCGGCGATTGGTCCGATCCCTGGCAGTTCCGGCTTTTTCTCAACGCCGACAATTCTCTGTCGCTCGCGCTGCGCCGCGATGGCCCCGACTCGAATAACGGCGACCTGGTCGCGCTTTCCACACCGGCCGACGCCATCACTCCGGGCGTTTATCAGCATGTGGCTGCTACCTGGAATCGCGATACGCACACGTCCCAACTCTATGTCGACGGTCAATTGGCGGCGGCGACGACGCTCACACGACAAAACGTCGACCTGCGCAATAACTCGCACACGCAATACCAGATCGGTTGGAAACGCGACGATGCTGGCGGCAAGTATGACGGGTTGCTCGACGAGTTGTGGGTGTTTCGCGAAGCGCTATCGGCAGAACAGATCGCCCATTTGATCAGCGAGAATGCGTACCTGCCGGGCGTGCGGCCGCCGCAGTTTGTCGATCTTGCCGATTTCGTGGGAGGCGGCGACGGAAGTCTGCCTGGCACGGGAACCGCGACGGGCATCAATCCCGTTAGCGGCGCGGTCAACCAGTCTGTCGTTGGCGGCAACTACGCGCAGACCGGCGCCGAAGGAACGTATGTCTTCGTCGACACGCCGGGATACGAGTCGATTGAAGGAACCTTCCTGCCCAATGGAACCATTGGTCCGCAGGTGATCGACGGCGCCGGGCACACGTTTGACTTTGCCGGCGTGTCAGATGCGAGCCCGGCCTACAGCGTCTGGGGCAACGGCCTGATTGGCGTGGATCCGTCCGGTACCGATGGCCAACCCAACTTCACCGGCGATCCGATCGCACACTCGATGCTCACGGCGCACGCGCAGAAGGGAATTACCTTCGATCTCGACATCGTTCGCCAAACGCAAGAGGACGCGATTCTCGACCGATTCACAACGTACGCCGGCAATTCGTCACCGCAGGGAAGCATTCATTATTACGTGCTGATCGACGGAGTTGTGGTGGCGAGCAATTCGTTCGTTGGCGCGGGCTATGACCTGTTGGATATTCCGATCGACCCGGCCGATCGTTATCTCACGCTGGTAACCACGAACTCGGCAATCAACGTCAATTCCGCGGATCACGCCTATTTTGGCGATCCGTTCTTACGATTGAACTTCGATCATCTGCCGCCACAGTCAGACTGGAACGCCGCAGCGGCGACGGATCGCGACGACGAGGCGGCGCTCACACCGGAAACAATCGACCTGTCGGCGCACCGCGACCTACTGGTCGCCGGAACGAATGTGCTCGCCATTCAAGTGCTCAACAGTTCCGCGTCGAACAACGATCTGTTGCTCGTGCCGCGAGTCACGACGGGCGAGGCGTTCGCAGTATCCGGTGAGTTCCGCTACTTCAGCACACCAACGCCTGGCGGACCGAATATTTCGGCGCTCGACAGCCCTCCTCCCTCGATTTCGGAAGTTGTCCATTCGCCGCAAACTCCTGCCGGCGGCGAGCCGACAGTCATCGAAGCGGCCGTCGCCGATAGCGATGGATTGGCAAGCGTTCTGCTGCGCTATCAACTCGTGTTGCCTGGCGCATACATCCCCGCCCAGCTTGCGCTCTCGCCCGCCGAGTTGATGGCGGATCCCACGGCGCCGCGGCCCGCAAATCCCGCCTTTGAAGATCCAAACAATTGGACGACGCTCGTCATGCTCGACGACGGAACGGGTGGCGACCGCGTGGCGGGCGATGGCGTTTTTTCAGCAAGTGTTCCGGGGCAGGCGCATCGCACGCTGGTGCGCTACCGCATCACGGCCATGGATACGACCGGCTCCTCGATTCGTGCGCCGCTCGTCGAAGACCCGTCGCTGAACTTCGCGTATTTTGTTTACGATGGCGTACCCGACTACGTTGCCGACCAGGCGACAGTCTCGGCCGGCGGTCTGCCGAACGTGCATGCGGCCGATGCGCTTACGACGCTCCCGGTCTACACGCTGATCACCGACGCCAATGAATTGGCCGACGCCTTCGGCTATGATCCGGCCGACCGCATTCCCAAATCGAACGAGGCGGCGCGCGACGCCTTCAACTGGGAAGGCGCCTTCGTATACGACGGCATTGTCTACGACCACATCGGTTATCGGTTGCGCCAGGCCAACGACCGCTACGGCGGAACCGGGAAACGCAGCATGCGCATCCGCTTTAATCAGGGGCATTACCTGCAAGCGCGCGATGCGAACGGGGAGCTCTATCCCACCAACTGGCGCACTTTGAACATTTCGAAGATGTCCGACAATAAACGCGTCGGCAACTTTGGCCTGGTGGAAACGGTCAACCAGATCCTCTGGAACGTGATGGGTGTGCCGACGCCGGTAACCCATCATTTCCACTTCCGGGTCGTGGATGCGGCCGAAGAACTCGATCAGTATTTCGGCGATTTCTGGGGCATCGGATTGGCCGTCCAGGATTACGATAGTAGGTTCCTGGAGCATTACAACCTTGAAGACGGGAACCTCTACAAACTCAAAGATGGAGTATTCGACGGCGCTGAATTGAAGAGAAATCAGGGGCTCGACGCGGTGCGCGACGACTCCGACTTTCAGAATATCCGCGCCAACCTCCGACCCGAACAGACCGACGCCTGGCTCGACGAGCATGTCAACTACGAAGCCTGGTATCGCTATCATGCGGTGGTCGAAGCCGTGCGGCACTACGATTTTCGCGCCGCCGATTCGCACTCCAAGAATCGCGCCTGGTACTTCGAACCTTCGGACATCAATCCTCTAGGTGAACTCTGGACGCTGCCCCACGATCACGACGCCAGTTGGGGGCCGAGCTTTAACTCGGGCGAGGACTATTCGAAGAACGCCATCTTTGGCGGAGAAGGCAAGCCCGAGTTTCAGCAGCAATATCGCAACACGTTGCGCGAGTTCCGTGATCTGGTGTGGACCGAAGAGGTGATCTATCCGCTCCTTGATCGCATCGCGGCTCAAATCGAGAATCTCGTCCTGGCCGATCGCGACCGCTGGACCGGAGCGCCGGCCGCGGCGGGGTTCGAAGACTACGGCGATCTGGCGTCGAAGGTCGCCGATATGAAAAACTTCGCCTTCGTCGGCTGGACCGGTTCGACCGGCCCCACCGTGCCCGACGGCGGCCGAGCGGCGTATCTCGACACGCTCGCCAATGCCGGCGACGACGCGACGAGTATTCCCGAAACACCGTCTGCCTCGTACACCGGCCCCGCCGGATTTCCGAGGAACCAACTAACGTTTCAAACGTCTGCGTTTGCGGATCCCCAAGGGACCGATACGTTCGCCGCGATCCAATGGCGGATTGCTGAAGTTGGCGGCGAACGATTCGAGTACGACGCGGCGTGGGAAAGTGGCGAGCTGGCGGAGTTCGATCCCGACATTCGAATCCCGGCGGACGTCGTGGAGCCGGGGCGTACGTATCGCGTGCGCGTCCAGATGATCGACCGAACGCAGCGCACGAGCCACTGGTCGGCCCCGATCGAGTTTACGGTCGGCGAGGCCATGCCCACGGCGCTGAGCGAATCTTTGCGGATTTCGGAAATAAACTACCACCCGCACGACCCAACGGCGGCGGAGCTGGCGGCCGGATTCTCCGACGCCGAATCGTTCGAGTTCATCGAGTTCACGAACACTGGCTCCACGGTGATCGATCTGTCCGGGCTTCAGCTCGTCGACGGCGTCGGTTTCGTTTTTCCGCCGACCATGCTCGAACCCGGAAGTCACATCGTCGTTGTGCATGATGAAGCGGCCTTCGTCGCGCGCTATGGCCTCGATGCAACGGTCGTCGGCGCCTGGGATACGACGACCAGCGGCGGCGTGTTGAGCAACGGCGGCGAGCAGATCCTGCTGCACGATGCTCTGGGCGCGACGATCCTCGACTTCACGTTTGACGACGCCAACGGCTGGCCCATGCGTGCCGACGGCGACGGATCGACGCTCGAGCCGATCGACCTGCAGGGAGACTACACCTCGGCCGACAACTGGCGCGCGTCGGGCGAGTACGGCGGTTCGCCCGGCGCGCTCGGCGTCGGGCCGCGTAGCGACATCGTGATCAACGAACTGCTGGCCCATACCGACCCGCCACAGTTCGACGCCGTCGAGTTGTTCAATGCGACCGATGCGGCGATCGACATCTCCGGTTGGTATCTGACCGATTCCGTCAACCAACTTCGCGCCTATCGCATTCCCGACGGCACGACCATTGCTGCCGGCGCTTATCGCGTGTTCGACCAGCGCGACTTCCGCACGGCCGGCGTCGATTTGGCATTCAGCGCCGCCGATGGC
Source organism: Planctomycetales bacterium (assembly GCA_020427265.1). GTDB lineage: Bacteria > Planctomycetota > Planctomycetia > Pirellulales > JAGQOS01 > JAGQOS01. The sequence goes on along the minus strand of JAGQOS010000242.1, from coordinate 1,958 downwards.
GATCGCGCGCTGCTCCTCGAGACAAGCGATGACGATCGCCTGTTAAGTTTTGTGGACGATATCGCGTTTGCCGCCTCACTCAACGGCGAGTCATTCGGCCGCGTGCGCGATTCGCAAGGCAATGTTCACTTCGTTCCCCAACAGAGCCTTTCGCTCGGCAGTGAGAACGTCGGTCCGCGGATCGGACCGATCGTGATCAGCGAATTGCAGTATGCGCCCGCCGATCCCGATGGGCCTGGCGGCGCGGAGCCGGCGCAACTCGAGTTCATCGAAATCTACAACCCCACCGATCTCGATGTGCCGCTCGCCGAGTGGCAGATACAAGAGGCCGTGAGCTTTGCGTTCGCCTCAACCTCGGTTTTGGCGGCCGGTGAGACGTTGCTCGTCGTTCCTTTCGACCCGCTCGTCGATGCAGCGCTCGCCGCGCAGTTCCGCGCGCACTACGCGCTCAGCGACCAGGTGGCGATGGTGGGGCCGTATCTTGGAGCGCTGAACAATGCCGGCGAGTTGGTGCGGCTCTCGCGCGCCGACGATCCGCCGCTGCACGAACCCGGATTCTTTCCGCGGCTGATCGAGGATGAGCTGCGCTACGACGACGAGGCGCCTTGGCCCGTCGAAGCCGATGCAGGTGGTTTGTCTCTCCAACGCGTCGCCAGCCGCCTCTGGGGCGCGGACGTGGCGAGTTGGCAGGCGGCAGTGCCGACACCGGGCGAGTACGTCGACACCGGCGCGACGCTGCGCGTTGTTTCGATGCAAGCTTCGCCCTCGGGAGTAACCGTGCTGCTGGCCCGCGGCATTCAAACAACCCTCCTCAATCTCTACGATGGGATCGACACCGCGATCGATCTGCCCGACGTGATGCTCGTCGGCGATGCGGTTGGTCCGGTGCGCGGCAATCTGAGTTGGGACGACGCGACCAACCAGTTGCACTTCACTGCCAGCGGCGGCATCTTGCCGGCAGACAACTACACGCTCACCCTGTCGAGCCGCAGCGATGGATTCGCCGGCACGGACGGCAAGCTGCTCGACGGCGATGGCGACGGTGCATTTGGCGGCGACTACGTCGCCAGGTTGCTCGTCAACCAGACGCCCGACGCGGTGGTCTCGATCCGCGACTTCGCCCGGGGGCCAGGGCAGGCCGTTGCGATCGACGGGACAGATGGCCTGCCGATTTCGATCAGCGAGGCCGCCGGGATTACCGAGTTGGGCTTTACGCTCCTGTTTGATCCGAATCTGCTAGACGTTACCGGCGCGTCGCCGGCCGCCGATCTTCCGGGCGCTTGGACGGTCGACCAGTTCGATGTTCTCGGGCCTGGGCGATTGCGAATTTCGGCCTCTGGTACGGCGCCGCTTGGCGCCGGCGCTACCCAGGTGCTGGTTCTCGCAGCCAGCGTCCCCCAAGACGCTACGATCGGCCTGAACAACCTGTTGCGCATCGACCAGTTGGCAGCGAACAGCGAAACGATCGAGGTGATCGCTGACAACGCGATTCACGTGGTCGCTTACCCAGGCGATACGACCGGCGTCGATCGTTATAGCGCGCTCGATGCTTCGCTCATTGCGCGCGTCGTCGTTGGCCTCGATGGGGGATTCGACGCATTCGGCGCGTCCGACCCCATGATCGTAGCCGACGTGACGGGCAACGGCAGTCTCTCGGCGCTCGACGCGTCGTTCGTCGCGCGGAAGGCGGTCGGTCTTTCGCAACCCGAGATTCCCGATCCACCCGCGCCGCTGCCGCCACCTTCGGACACCTGGTCGAGTGCCTCCGGAGTAAACGCATTCCTATTGCCGACGATGGCCGATATCAGCGCGCCCGATATCGAACGGGCCGCACACGGCTCACGGTTGGCGGCTCGCCGCGATGTCGTTCTGCGCAGGAATGTCGAGATCGTTTACGCCGACCTGATTCTGCAAGACGACTTGCTCACACCGGAAGTTGCTTCATCTGCCGCGCCATG
>JAGQOS010000241.1 GCA_020427265.1 Planctomycetales bacterium | reverse complement strand
TTACGTTGTCGTGGTGAACGCGGAGAAGATCGCGTTTTCGAACGACAACAAGTGGGGTCAAAAGAAATACACGTGGTATACGGGTTACCCTGGCTTACGTTCGATTTCGGCGGCCGATCGCCTGGAACGAAAGCCGGAATTGATTTTGCGCGAGGCCGTTCGCCGTATGTTGCCCAAGAACAAGCTGGCGACGAAGATGCTCAATAAGTTGAAGATCTACGCCGGCGGCGAACATCCTCATCAAGCCAACCAACCGCAACCGCGCGAAATGGGCAAGGTGCTGGCGAAGTAGCTTTTGTCACCGCAGTCATCGCACGGGTCACACACGACCGATCATTCAAGCAGACAGACAGGCAAATAGATTATGGCTACCGCCACGACGGAAAAAGTTTCTGGAGCGAATGACTTTCTTGGCACGGGTCGACGCAAGACGTCGGTAGCCCGCGTTCGCGTTCGCCCGGGCAGCGGCAACATCACGATCAATCGCCGCCCGCTCGAGGAATTCTTCAAGATCGAGCAGCATCGCAACACCGTTTTAGCGCCGCTGCAATTGCTCGAAAAGCAAGGCGAGCTCGACGTGGTAATTCGAGTGAATGGCGGCGGAATCACCGGCCAAGCGGGCGCCTGTATGCTGGGAATCGCCCGGGCGCTCAAGACGATGGATGAAGCCTGCGAACATGCGTTGCGCGAAGCGGGTTATCTGACCCGTGATAGCCGCATGAAAGAACGCAAGAAGTACGGTTTGCACGGTGCTCGCCGCGGCACCCAATTCTCCAAGCGTTAGTTCGAGGCGAATTTTGCGACCGCTTGGCGGACGGGCGTCCGATCAGTTCGTGTTTTCGTGGCACGTAACGCAATGGCGCGCGACACTGGTAGCCGGCGCGTGCATTGCCTGGCCGTGGCGATGATGGCAGTCGGCGCAGCACGCCACTTCGGCGTAGCGGATGTTTTCCAGCGATGTCTCGACCAACGAGTCGCGCTGCTGCTGCGATGCCGGCAACAACTGATAGCAGGCCGCAGCCAAGCCTTGCTGGTCGAGCAAGCGGCTCTCGACAATCTGTCGTCTTAGCTGGCGGCGAAACCGAGTGGCATCCGTCGCCAGGGCGCGAGCGGAATTTGAGTCGTTTGCCGTACGATCGTCGACCTCTTGCCATAACAGACCGAACAGAACGCCGAACAACACGGCGATCAACAGGCGCAAACCGGTGCGATCGAAAAACGGACGTCCCGGCCGATTCCGCCGCACCATGCGCCGGACGGCGGCGCGCGCGGTCGCCGTCATGCCATCGGAAGTCGTCAGGACCGGATCGCCATGTTGGCTCCAGTAGACGGGCAATTCCCAACTCTCTTCGTTCGTCACCGATTCGGGCCCATATTCGGGCGACGGACGCAGCGCTTCGGCCAACTCGCGGCAGCTTTCGCAATGCAACAGATGCGCTTCCACGAACCGATCGGTTGCGTCGCCGCTGGGAAACGGGCCGCGCGTGAGAATCGAGAAGACGTGGTCGCAGTTCATGAGTAGTCCCTCCGAGATGCTACCTGCGGCACGACGAATTCGCCCATCGCGCAGCGGCAACCCGGAAGTCTCGATTTTCGCAGACGTAACAGCCGTAAGCAAGCAATCCATGCGGGCGCCGCCCGGCATGGCGGCAGGAGCCTTTCACGTCGATTGCTACGAATTTGGGCCGTTATGGGCGAAAATCGCGGCGATTGCCCTATTTCCAATATTGGCCGCCAGGTGAAACCTGGCTGAAACGGCGGGAAATGGGGCCGATTGGAATTCGCCACCGGCGTGGTCAAGGAGCGTTTTCCAGGCACTTGATGGCCAGCCGCAGCGCGGCGAGAACTGTCGCCCGGCGAACCGACGACCGGCCGATGGCGCCAAATTCGTGACATTCATGCAGCGTTTGTCGCGATGGTGAATGGGCGATCGCCATGTGCACCAAGCCTTCGGGCTTCTCTTTGGTTCCCCCCGGCCCGGCCACGCCGGTGACAGCAATACTGATTGCCGGCGCCGCTCCCAGGTGTTCGAGCGCACCGCTGGCCATGGTGCGGGCCACCTGCTCGCTAACGGCGCCGTGTTGGTTGATCAAGTCCGCCGGCACGGCCAACTCTTGCTGTTTCGCTTGGTTCGAATACACGACAAACCCGCGATCGACGACCAGCGACGACCCAGGAATTTCCGTCAGCGCCCCGGCAATCAGCCCACCCGTGCACGACTCGGCCGATACAATATGCAGGCCTCGCAAGCGGCACAGCGCCAACAGCGTTTCGGCGTCCGCATGGATCTCGTCGGAAAACATGGAAGTTTCGCCTTTCGTTCTCATTATGGCAGATTTCCCCCGGCGCGACAGCCATTTGACCGTGGCAAGGCGGGCGCGTTACAAGGAACCGGTTCGATCGTCCTAGGGCCGCAGGCTACGTTGATCGTTGATCGTTGGCCGTCGTGGCTCGCTATATACATGGCGTGGAATGAAACCAATGTCCGATGAGCTAAACCCTTTCGCCGCGCCGCAGACTGAACTGGAGCCGTTTGTGGGCGATTATGCCGCCGCCGACGATGCGGAGGCGATGCGCCGGAAGTATTTGAAGCATGAAGCGTCGGTGAAGTCGATCGGATATTTCTATTACCTGGGCGCGTTGCTGGTAGTCATCGCGCTGTCGGATGTGGTCTTCGCGATGTCGGTCAACGGCAACGCCCGACCCGTTCTGGGAGTCTTAGTTCTTGCTGCCGGGGCGTTTTCGTTTCTCGGTGGTCGCTGGCTGCGCCGGCTTGATCGGCGCGCCCGGCCCGTCGTGGGCGTTCTGTCCGGAATCGGCCTGTTCAGCATTCCGTTCGGCACGATCATCAACGGCTACATTCTCTGGTTGGTGTTTAGCGAAAAGGGAAGCATCGTATTTTCCGATGCCTACCACGAAGTTATCGCCAAGACGCCGCACATCAAGTACCGCTCTTCGGCCGTAATGATCGTGTTGCTCGTCGTGCTGCTGATCGTGCTGGCAGTGGCCGTGTTACCCATGATCTTTCTGGGATTTTGAAACTCGACACGCTCGTACGCCGCTACACGGACCATTCAGCCCACTAGAGGGGGGGTCGGCGAAAGCTGGGCAAAATGGCCCGAATAGTTGCAAAGCGATTTGGTTTAGGTGACAATCTCGCTGGAACCGGTTTGGGCGGAAGATGCGCCGAATCGGAACGGATCGAGGTATGGACGTTCGCCAACCGAATCGCGCGGCTTAAGCCCGCGAAATTCGGAACTAATTCTGGCGATGCTCGGGACAAGCATCGAGCGGCGAGCGCCTTACGACCGGTTTCATGAAGAGCTTCAGGGATGGTGCGCCGGATTGGCGCGCGCCGAAGCTCGCGCATCGCGGCAGGCTGCGGCAACTTACGACACTTGCAACCAGATTCCATCAGTTCTACCGGGAGACTTCTTCACATGGCGCCACAGGGAACGTCGAAGAAATTGCGTCCAACACTCAAGAGCCGCAAGCAACGCGCCAAGGAGTTGCGCTCGCTGCGCGCTGGTCAACATGTTGGCGCCGCAGGTGTCGAACATCTCGAACAGCGATACTTGTTGGCCGCCGCGCCGTTGGTCAATACACTCACGCCGACCAATTCGGGATTCACGGTCGACTTCAGCGAAGAAGTGGATCGCTCGGTGCTGAATCTATACGACACGGAAACGGGCGGACTGGGCGCGGCCGATGTCACGCTCGTGGGCGATACTACCGGAAACGTGCTCGGCAGTTTGGTCATCGACGCTAGCGGCACGCAGGTAACGTTCGTCGCTACCGGCAGCGCGCTGCCGAGCGATCATTATACCGTCACACTGCGCAGTGCCGACGACGGCTTCAAATCGGCGGCCGACGGAGCTTTGCTCGATGGCGACGGCAACAGCACGCCGGGCGACGATTTTGTCGGCACGTTCGACATCGCGGCCGACAACGCGGTAGTGGTCAGCATTCCCGATTTCGCTCGCGGGCCCGGACAGGATGTCGATCTCGATCTGGCCGAGGTCGACGTCATTTTGCCGGTGACAATGAGCAACGGCATTGGCGTTCGTTCGGTCGACATGACGATTGAATACGATCCGGCTCTGATCTCGTTCCCGGCCAGCCAGGCCGTGCGCATTGGCCGCGATGTTCCCAACACGCAAGACGGCGATAACGTATTTGTCAGCGACGCGGTAGCCGATACCACTGTGCCCGGTGTGATTACCATCGCCGGCTATTCCTACGATCCGCTCGACGCCGGCCGGAAAGAGTTTTTACAACTCGTGGGTGCGGTTCCCGCGAACGCGCCGTTGGGCGCAGTCCAGTCGATACGCATCACGAGTGTCTCGCTGAACGAAGGGGAAATCGCTTCGAAGGGAGACGACGGCGTGCATGTCGTCGCGCCGTTGGGCGATAACAATGCATCGTTCATGGCCGACGATCCTGCCGGAACGACCTACGACGTTGGCGATGCGGCGTTGCCCTTGCGCATTGTCGTTGGTCTCGATACGGGGCTCGTGCGGTATCCTACGGTCGATCCGGTCATAGTCGCCGACATCAATGTTAGCGGCGCGATCGACACGGGCGACTCGGCGCTCGGGCTCCAGGAAGTTGTCGGGCTCGATCCCGATAAGATTCCCGACCTGCCGGCGGCCGTGCCGCCGCCTGTCGCTCCTGCGCCGCAACTGCAAAACGCTGCCGCCGTGGCTGTGGGATTCAGCATTCCACAAGATTTAACGGCCGTGGCGGGAACGGTCGTTACGGTTCCGATTATTCTTACCAATGGCGAAACGGCGCTGGGAGCACGCGCGGAACTCGCTTATTCAACGACCGAGTTGGAATTTGTCGCCGCGCGCGGCGGCGATCTGTTCGGCGGCGCTGCGCCCACGGTGAATTCTTCAACGCCGGGCGAGCTGCGCCTGGCCGTGAGCATGCCCAATCCGGTGCCGGCCGGAGTCGACGGCGAAGTGTTCTTGGTCGACTTCCGAGTTCTCGACGGAATCAACGTGGGCACGGAAATTCCCGTCGATTTAACGTTGGCGCTCGCCAACGATGGCCTCGTCGATTTGGAAACCACACCGGTTCCCGTCGCCGGCGATGACCCGACCGACGGCCTGATTACCGTCGTTCCCGCGCCCGATCCGTTCAGTTTCGATTTTGTGCTGCCCGGCGAAACCGACGCGCTCACGGCGCTGGCCGCCACGCCCGGCGAAACGCTAATGCTCGAAGTGCGCGCTCGCAACACGCAGCTTGTGGGCATGGTCAATTCGGTGTCGAATTTCTCGCTCGATTTTGGCGATTCGGATGCGCCGCTATTGCCTGCGACCGGATTCAGTGCGAATTCGAGCTTCAGCATTCCTGCCGACGGCGACATTTCCGATAACACGGTTACGTACGTGTCCTTGTCGGCATTGACGACTGGACTAGATGACCTGCTGCTGGGCACGGTAACGATTGTTGCGCCGAATACCGACGGCGATTACCTGCTTGCCTTAGCCGACGCCAGTCAGTTGAACGGCGCGAATATGCCGTCGCTGTTTAACGACCTGACGATTACGGTCAGCGCCGGGGCGACTTCGACCTATGATTTTAGTGCGGCCGATTACACCGACGACGAGACCGACGCCGATCACACAGCCGTGGTAACGATCAATCGCTCGGGTGACATTTCCGCTGCCGAAACGGTGTTCGTGAGCCTGGCCGGCGGCGCCGTGGATCCGGCCACGCCGGTCGACGACTTTGGCGCGGGTCCGATCCAAGTTGACTTCGCGGCCGATCAGGATACGGCGACGTTTAACATCACGATCATCGGCGACGATTTGCCCGAGGCCGACGAAACGATCGCGCTGGCGTTCGACAGTTTCTCGGCCGGCGGCATGGCGGGAACCACCCAAGCGACCGCCACGCTAACGATTCTTGATGACGATGCACTCGTGGCGCCCGCCGTGGTAATCAACGAGATTGACGCCGATACGCCGGGAAATGATGATGCCGAATTCATCGAACTCTACGACGGCGGTACAGGCAATACCGATCTAACCGGGCTCTATGTCGTCATCTACAACGGCAGCGACGATCAATCGACGCGCACGATCGACCTGACCGGGCAATCGACCGACGCCAACGGTTTCTTCCTGATTGGCAATCCCGGTGTGGCGGGCGCTGTGATTACGTTTCCCAACGGCGTGCTACAGAACGGGATCGATGGTGTAGGCCTTTACTTCGGTAACCCAGCCGATATTCCGAATGGTACGCCGGTCACATCGACCGATCTGATCGACGCGGTCGTGTTTGGCTCGGGGCAAAGCGACGGCACGGGGCTCGTCGCCACGTTGATTTCCGGCCAAACGCCGGTCATGGAAGACGCCAACGGTACGGCCGATACCGACGCCGTGGCGCGCCGCCCCGATGGCGGTGCGGCGTTCGACATGAGCCTATACGTGGCCCAGATGCCCACGCCGGGCGCCACGAACGTTTTCGCCGTCAACGCCGACCCGGTGGCGACAGACGACACGTATACAACTGACGAAGATTCGGCGCTCACAGGCGGCAATGTGATTACGGATGACACCGGCAACGGCGCCGACTCCGACGGCGACAACGACACGCTTTCGGTCAGCGCCGTCAACGGCAATGCCGGCGATGTGGGCAACCAAATCGCATTGGCGTCAGGCGCGCTGCTCACAATCAATCCCGACGGCACGTTCGAGTACGATCCGAACGGTCAGTATGAGGATCTGCCGGTGGGCCTCTCGACTACCGAGACCTTCAACTACACAATTTCCGACGGCAACGGCGGCACGGATACGGCGACCGTGAGCGTGACGATCCAGGGTGTGAACGACGCTCCGGTGGCGAGCGACGATTCGTACTCGGGCGATGTGAACGCGCCGATCGTTGGCAACGTGTTGACCGACGATACGGGCAACGGCCCCGATAGCGATGTCGACATTACCGACACGCCGATGGTCAGTGAAGTGAACGGCGTGGCCGGCAACGTTGGCGCCGCTGTGACCCTGGCTTCGGGCGCGACGGTTACGCTGCTGGCCGACGGTTCGATGACCGTGGATACGAGCACGTCGACGGTTGGCCCCGGCGCAACGGTTACCGATACGTTCACGTACACGATCGACGACAGCAACGGCGGTACGGATACGGCGACCGTTTCGGTGGTCATTCGCGGCGGCGCGGCGAACAATCAGCCGGTCGCGACGGACGACGCCTATACGACCGACGAAGATACGGCGACCGGCGGTAACGTGATTACGGATGACACCGGCAACGGCGCCGACTCCGACGGCGACAACGACACGCTTTCGGTCAGCGCTGTCAACGGCAATGCCGGCGATGTGGGCAACCAAATCGCATTGGCGTCAGGCGCGCTGCTCACAATCAATCCCGACGG
>JAGQOS010000240.1 GCA_020427265.1 Planctomycetales bacterium | reverse complement strand
CGACAACGGTATTCCGACCGACGCGCTCGAAAGTGGCAAACGCAAAATTCTCGTGGTCGACGACGATGAAGAATTGACTGAATTGATTGTCGACGCGTTGAACGCCGACGGTCGGTTCGAGGTCAAGAGCGTCAACAACGGCTTCGACGCCGGCATGATGGTCAAGGAATACCGACCCGACCTGATCGTGCTCGATGTCATGCTTCCCGACATCAACGGGAAGGAAGTGTGCCAGCGAGTTCGCAGTGATAGCACGATGGACGATGTCCGCATCATCTGCATCTCCGGCATGGTCGAACAAGATAAGATCGCCGAACTCAAACTGGCCGGCGCCAACGATTTCATGCAGAAGCCGTTCGAGGTCGACGCATTGATCGACCGCGTTTGCCAACTGCTCGACATCGAAGCAGTGACGACCAGCAGTTAGTGCGCGTTCCGCTCTAGCGCGATCGCGCTTTCGTGGCGCTCGAATACGGCAACGCCGCCGCCCAATCGCGATTGGGCGGCGGCGTTTTTTGTTGTCTGCACGACTCCGCTCGCGGTGTCGATGAAATGAGCATGCACGTTCTACCCGCCATTCACGTTGGACGCATGCGGCCGCGCTTGCCGCTCTCCGCGCGCAGCGCCGAGCGTTTGCTCGGAATCGTTCTCATCCCTTCGCTGCGCCGGCGACGGCGGCGGTTGCGCCAGTTGCTCGCCCGCGACCCGGCGTTGCTGGTCTGGGCGCTTGGCAACCTGGCGCCGGCGCGCCGCGCGCGCTGTCGGCGATTGTCGTCTGTGGCCCAAGTCATGGCCGAGCCTTTGATCGCCTGGCTGATGCCGCTCGCCCAATCGGCGCGTACCGACGAGCCTGTGATCGACGAAGCCCGCTGCGCCGAAGTGGCCGGCGCCGCATCGGCCGTCGCCGTGTTGGCCGCCAAACTGGCGCCGGGCGAGAACGCGGCGACACACGAAGCTTACTTCCTCGGACTCCTCCATTCGGTGCGCAACTGGCTGGAACTTTCGCCGGGTAAGTCGCCGAGCGAAAGAGAACTCTTGCGCTGGCTCCCTGAGATTTGCACAGACGAAGCCGATCCGTCGCCGTCGAGCGCCGCCGCCACGCGAGCCATCGCGCTGCTCAGCGGCGAAGCCCGGGCCACCGACGAGGAACAACCGCTGCTCGACTTCGCGCGCCGGCGTCGCGCGCAAGAGAAGAAAGACTGGCGAGTCTGCTCGCCCGGCGCGGCGGGAAAGCTCGCCGCGCTCGTGCGGCGGCTAGCGCGTTTGGAAGATTTGGAAACGGCCTTCCAAAGGACGCTGCATCGTGAAAAGCTCGAGTCGCTCCGCCAACTCGCCTACGGCGCGAGTCACGAAATCAACAATCCGTTAGCGAATATCTCGGCTCGCGCGCAGTCGCTGCTCAAAGAAGAGACGTCGCCCGAAAACCGCCGCCGCCTTGCCGCCATCAAAACGCAGGCGCACCGCGCGCACGAAATGATCGCCGACATGATGCTCTTTTCGCGCCCGCCCGCGCTCCACGTCGAACGCCTCGATCTGGCCGAATTGCTCGCGGAATTGGTCGCAGAATTAGCCGAGCAATCGGCCGCGCAAGGCACGCGTGTTGTGTCTCGCGGGCTCGAGCGGCCGCTCACGATCGAAGCCGACCCCGTGCAACTCCAAGTAGCCTTGCAGGCGTTGCTCCGCAACAGCCTCGAAGCGATTGGCCAAGGGGGCGAAATCTCGATCACCGTCCGCCGAGTTGCGCGGCAAGGAACGCCGTCGATCGCGATCGACGTGCAAGACAACGGCCCCGGGATCTCCGACGACGCCATGCGCCACCTCTTCGACCCGTTCTATTCGGGTCGCGAAGCGGGCCGGGGGCTCGGGTTTGGACTGTCGAAATGTTGGCGCATTGTTACGGAACACGGCGGTGCGATGTCGGCGTCGAATCCGGCGACGGGCGGCGCGCACTTTCGCGTGCTGCTGCCGCGCCGAGCCGCCGATCTTTCTGCTGCGGAAACTCCACCTTCTTCGCCGGCCCAAACGGAATGACGCCGTCGCCCGAAAGTTTACTGGCGCCACTCGTGGCGATTTGTCTGGCGATGATCACGCGGCGCGTGATTTTGTCGCTGGCGATCGGCGTGGCAACCGGCGCTGTGCTGCTGCGCGCCGGCGGTCTGTTCGCTACCTTGAAAGTGTTGTGCTACGACTTGCTGTGGCTGAATCTCATCGACACGGCTCATTTACAAGTGTTTGCCTTCACGGCCCTGATGGGCGCGATGGTGGCCGTGATGCATGCTTCCGGCGGCATGCAAACAATCGTGCTGCACATGCTCCGCTGGGCGCACAATCGCCGGCGGGGCCAACTGGTTGCCTGGCTGATCGGCCTGCTCGTATTCTTCGACGACTACGCCAACACACTGTTGCTCGGCACGACGCTGCGCCCGCTGATCGATCGGCTGAATATCTCGCGTGAAAAGCTGGCCTACATCGTCGACTCGACCGCGGCGCCCGTGGCGGGTTTGGCCATCGTGTCGACCTGGGTAGCGACGGAGATCCAATACATCGACGAAGGCCTCGCGACTGCCGGAGCGCAAACGGCGGGCGCCGGCGTGCAGGTGTTCCTGGCCACGATTCCGTATCGGTTCTACCCGCTGTTCGCGCTGGCGTTGGTCGCGATCATTGGCTGGAGCGGACGCGACTTCGGCCCCATGCTCGACGCCGAGCGCGATGCACAGCGCCGGCGACCCGGCCAGGAGAAAGACGACGAAGTCGATGCGTCGGCGACGGAAGCGCCGGGGCCCCGCTCCGCGGCTTGGCTGTGCGCCGTGCTGCCGATCGGCGTGGTCGTGTTCGGTACGATCGGCATGATCGCCTCGACCGGCCGCACGGCGATGGCGGGGCAGGGCACATTCGCCGAGTGGATCACGCACGGCGATTCCTACATCGCGCTCGTCGTCAGTTCGTTGTGCGGCTGCTTGCTGGCTGTTTTGCTCGCCTTCGCGTTGCGAGCCGCAGGCACGCGCGACATTTTGGGAGCACTGCGCGGTGGCGTGCTGCAAATGGCCCCCGCGCTGGCGATTTTGTGGCTGGCGTGGACCATGGCTGATCTTACGAGCGCCGACCGCCTGGGCACGGGCAAATACGCCGCCGAGGCGTTGCGAGGCAACGTCTCGCTATGGCTGTTGCCAACGCTCACATTCCTGACCGCCGCGGCTGTCGCGTTCTGCACCGGCACAAGTTGGGGAACGATGGCGATACTCACGCCGATGGTCGTCGAAGTTTCCTGGAACATGCTCGCCGGCGCCGAGCGGGCCTCGCTCGAAGATCCGATTTTTCTCGGCGCGATCGGCAGCGTTTTGGCCGGAGCGATCATGGGCGACCATTGCTCGCCCTTGTCGGATACAACCATCCTTTCCTCGCGCGCGAGCGGCTGCAACCACATGCAGCACGTGTGGACGCAGATGCCGTATGCGATTTGTGTGGGCGTGGTGTCGATTCTTTGCGGCACGCTGCCGATCGGCTGGGGAATGAGCCTCGGGCTCTTGCTGCCGGCCGGCTTCCTGGCGTTGGTCGGAATCGTCTACCTGTGCGGGCGCTTGCCGGCAGCGTAGCGCGGCCATTCAGAAACATTGCGACGAGTCACGCTAACCCGCGCCGCTTCAATTCGGAGACGACACCGGAAACGATCTTGTCGACTTCGGCCGCGGCCGGGCTATCGGCGCAAGCCGCGCAGCCGCCGACCGGTTCGTCGGTGAATCCGGCGGCAGCGAGGATGCATTGCAGGCGATCGCTCAACACGTCGATTTCGACCTGCTGCCCGGTTGAAAGGGGCTGGCGGCCGGCGCCGGTATCGAAACCGCGCAAGCGCACGGCGGCGCGAAAGCCTTCAGGGAAGTCGGCGGAATATATCATCGCATCGAACAGTTCGATCAGTTCGTATTGCAGCGCGCGGGCTTCGTCGAGTTGGCCGCTGGTGGTCAGATCGAAAAGCTTGCGCGTTACTTCGGGCACGACACCGCTCGTGGCGTGCGTGCCGCCGTCGCAGCCGACGAGCAGCATCGGCATCATGGCGGCTTCCCATCCGGTCAGGAATGAGAAGTCGGGCCGCTGGGGCCGGACGGCGCGAATCATGCGAATCATGTGGGAAATGTCGCCCGACGAATCCTTGATGCCGACCACGCGCGGACATTCTTCGGCCAACCGCACGACCGTGGGAACATCGATCGGCGAGGCGAACATCGGAATGTTGTAGAGCGTAATATCAATGGGGGAGTGGTCGGCGATCTCGCGGAAGTAAGCATAAACGGCCGGCGGACTCAGCTTGTAATAAAAGGGGGAAACGATCGCCACGGCCCGCACGCCGAGCGAGGCGTAGTATTCGCAGGCGGCGATCGTTTCTTTCACATTCGCCTCGGCCGCGCCGGCCAAGATAGGCACGCGTCCGGCCGCCTGATCGGCCATGATCGCCACGATCCGCCGACGCTCGGCCGGCGTGAACCGGGTAAATTCGCCGGTCGACCCGTTGGGGTAGAGCCCGTGCACGCCGCGTTCGATCAACCAGTCGGTATAGCGGCGTAATTCCGGCTCGTTGATATCGCCGCTGCCCGTCAAGGGCACGAGGTTAGGTGTGAAAATGCCGCGCAGGCGCGTGTCGCTGGTCATGTTCGCTAGCTCAAGAGATGTCGGAACGTGGGGGCCGCCACTGCCCGGCCCGGGTGCAGGCAACTAGTTCTTAATCATAGCTCGCCCAGGTACGCAGATCGAGCAGCGTGAAAAGATTCACGCTCGGCGTTGCCGCAATCGCTAAAATGGCCGAAAATAAAGAGCGCATTTCCACGCACGACCTTAAAAGGATTTTCCCTTGTCCACGAATACCCGACCTTTCGTTCTCGCGCCGCTGGTGCTGCTTGGCGGGCTCGCTCTGGCGAGCTGTAGCCGCGGCCCCGCACCTGACTCCACTTCCGAAGAGATCGCCATGCATGCCGAAGAACCTTCCGATGTTCTCGATGAGAACGGTCTCGTGCCGTTGCCCAAGACCGACGCCGAGTGGAAAGCGCGGCTCACGCCTTTGCAATACAAAGTGGCGCGCCGCGCGGGAACGGAACGCCCCTTCGACAACGAGTACTGGGACAACCACGCCGATGGCGTTTACCGTTGCCGCTGCTGTCGCCTGCCGTTGTTCGCTGCGGAGGCGAAGTACGAATCGGGCACCGGATGGCCCAGCTACTGGCAACCGATCAACGACACGGCGGTCGCCACGAAGGAAGATCGTTCGCTGTTTCTCGGCGTGCGCACCGAAGTGCTGTGCAGCCGTTGCGATGCGCATCTGGGGCACGTCTTTCCCGATGGCCCGCCGCCCACCGGCATGCGCTACTGCATGAACTCGGCAGCGCTTCTGTTCGAAGCGCAAGAAGTGAGCGACGATGCCGCTAGCAACGTCGATTGACTTCGACACGATTCGCAGCCTCGCCGCCAAGTGCTATCACTGCTCGCGTGCTGCGTGGCAACCTCGCGGGGTTGGACTTGTCGCTCACTTGGCCATGGCTTAGATTGATCGGCCTTGCGAGTTGGCAACGGATTGCTTCGCTCGCAAGGACGTGTCATGGATGACCGCCTTTTACTATTGCAAGCGAGAACCAGCAATGAAGCTTGGTCACCGCGTGCGGCTGATGCCCACAGACGATGTATCCCCTTCGCTACCTCCCTTCACCGCTCCCGAAGATTCGCCTTATGCCCGACAGGCGCCATTGCGTCAGGCGATCGGCCGCACCCGAAGTTGGTTGCATGCCGAGCAGCATGGCGACGGCTTCTGGGTTGGTGAACTGGAAGGCGATTCGATACTCGAAAGCGAGTACCTATTGTTGCTCGCTTATTTGGGCCAAGAGCATTCGCCAATCGCAAGGAAGTGTGCGGCGTATATGCTCGAGCTACAACAACCCGAGGGCGGCTGGGGCCAATATCCTGGCGGCGAGATCGATATCTCGGCCAGCGTGAAGGCTTACTTCGCCCTCAAGCTCGTTGGCCAGGATCCGGCGAGCGAACCGATGCTGCGTGCGCGCCGCGCGATTCTAGCGGCCGGCGGCGCGGATCGCGTCAACAGCTTCACTCGCTTCTACCTGGCGCTGCTGGGGCAGATTCCCTATGCCTGCTGCCCCGAAGTTCCACCCGAAGCCGTGCTGCTGCCCAAGTGGTCGCCAATCAACCTGTATCGTGTGAGCGCCTGGTCGCGCACGATCATCGTGCCGCTCTCGATCATGTCGGCGCTGCGTCCGGTGCGCGAGATCGATTCGCAACGTGGCATTCGCGAACTGTTTCTCGAAACGCCGGAAAATTGGCCGCCGCTTGCATGTCCCGGTCAAACGGGCGGCAAAGGGCTGCTGAGTTGGGATCGCTTCTTCCGCGGCATCGACGGCCTGCTGAAAACCTGCCGGCGTTGGAATGTTCTGCCGCTGCGCCGGCGCGCTTTGAAACAAGCCAAACAATGGATGCTCGAACGGTTCGAAGCGAGCGACGGGCTCGGCGCGATCTTTCCGCCCATCGTTTGGAGTTGGATCGCGCTCGACGCGCTAGGCTATCCGGCCGAGAGTCCGGAAGTCGCTTGTTGCCGTGAGCAACTCGAAGGATTGATTCTCGAAGACACGACGACCGCGCGGCTGCAACCGTGCAAGTCGCCCGTTTGGGACACAGCCATCACGCTACGCGCGTTGGCCGCCAGCGGTTCGGCGCCCGACGACGAGGCGGTGGAAGCGGCCGTCGATTGGTTGCTCAACAACGAAATTCGCCGCGCGGGAGACTGGGCCGCCACGGTCGAGGCGCAGCCGGGCGGCTGGTGCTTCGAACACGCCAACGAGTTCTATCCCGATGTCGACGACACGGCGATGGTCCTACTGGCCCTGCGTCATCAACTCGACGAGGCGCAGCCGCACGGCGACTCGTTGCCACCCACGCTGCACATCTTCCACGATTCCGCTGCAAACGTGGCAACGGCGCGGGCCAAGGCCGAGCGCTGCACGCGCATCGGCGCCGCGGCGCAACGGGCGATCGATTGGATGCTCGCCATGCAAAACAAAGACGGCGGCTGGGGTGCGTTCGACAAAGACAACGACCGCGAGTTCCTCTGCCACGTGCCGTTCGCCGATCACAACGCGATGATCGACCCCAGCACACCCGACCTGACGGCCCGCGTGCTCGAAGCGTTAGGCGCTTGGGGCTACGATCAAACGTCGCCTGCCGTGCGCAAGGCGCTCGACTATCTACGCGCCACGCAAATGGCCGACGGCAGTTGGTTCGGCCGTTGGGGTGTCAATTTTATCTATGGCACGTGGCAAACTTTGGTTGGCATGACCGCCGTGGGCGTGGCGACCGACGATCCGGCGATTGTCGCCGGCGCGAACTGGCTCATTTGCCATCAGCAGCCTTCGGGCGGCT
>JAGQOS010000023.1 GCA_020427265.1 Planctomycetales bacterium | reverse complement strand
CTGGACATTGCACCAGGAAGGCACGGTCGCGCCCGATGCCGAGCATCGCTGGATGGGTGCGATCTCGATGGACGGCAATGGCAACATCGCGCTGGGCTACAACGTTTCGAGCACGAGTGTTTCGCCGGGGATTCGCTACACGGGACGCCTCGCTTCCGACCCGCTGGGAACGATGCCTCAAGGTGAACACGAACTAATTGCCGGCCAGGGCAATAACAGCTTGAACCGCTGGGGCGATTACAGCGCGATGAGCATCGACCCGGCCGACGACGCTACCTTCTGGTTCACCGGCGAATATGCCGACAACGGCGTCTGGGCCACGCGCATCGGTTCATTCCAATTGCAGCCGGCCAACGATAACGACTGGTATCGCGTGAACGTGCACGCGGGCGACGTGCTCGATGTCGCCGCGGTCTTTCCCGGACAGGGGTCGGGCGAATTCGTCAACGGCCTGGTCGATGGCGTCGCACCAGCGCTGCGTTTGGAACTCTACGATCCGTCGGGCGCCCTGGCCGCTGGGCCGGCGGAAACGATTCAACACACCGCCACGGAAGAAGGCGATTATCGCGTGCGCGTTTTTGCCGACGGCGGCGCCGGCGAATATTTCGTCACGGTCGGCGGCGCAACCGGCGCGGGCGCAGTGCCGCGCGTCGTGGGCATGGGCCCGAACGACGGCGCCACGGTCGCCGCGTTTCCAACCACCATTCGGCTCGATTTCTCCGAAGCCATCTACGCGCTGAGCGTCGAGGCGGGCGACCTGTTGGTTGGCGGCCTGCCGGCCCTTTCCGTCGTGCAACTCGACGGCGACACATTCGAATTCACGATCGACCCGGCGGCCAACGTGGGCGACGGCGCGTATCTGGTCACGCTGGCCGACAATCAATTGGTCGATCTGCAAAATCAAGGCAATATCGCTTATTCCGGCACGTTCCTGCTCGACACCACCGGGCCGCGCGTTACGAGCACGCTCTGGAACGGCCAGCCCTTCCCGGCCGACCGGGTCTTTGCGCCAGGTCCGCTCACGATCGATGTTTCGCTCAACGAAGAGCTGCGCGTGTTTTTCCGGTCGGGGCGCGGCATCCGCACGCCCAGTCGCGACGACATCGTGCTCGAGAACCTCACAACCGGCAGTCAGTCGACGGCCAGTTCGATCAACGCGAACCTGACTTCCGATCAATTCGAGATCGTGCTGCCGAACCTATCCGAAGGAAACTATCGGCTGCGTTTGCTTTCTGGCGATGACGCGTTCGAAGACATCGTCGGCAACGACCTGGACGGCGAACCGCTCGGTCCGGGCGTCGACGGCGCCCCGAGCGGCGACGGCTCGCCGGGCGGCGACTACGTGATCGACTTCTACGTCGACCGCGATCAAACGCTCATCGACCATTTCGTCGGCATCAAGCCGCTCGGCGGCTTGATGTACGAAGGTTCGCCGCAGCGCGGGCTGATCAACTTCGCCGGCGATGTCGACCGGTACGAGTTTCCCGTCGAAGCGGGGCAAACCTATACGGTGACCCTCGTGCCGAACGACGCGGCGGCAATTCTCGAAGTCGACGGCATTGCTGCCGTGGGGCCGGGCGAGTCGATCGTCGTTCCCGTCACGCCGGCGCCCGGAGCACAAACCGTTTCGCTGCCGATCAAGGAGACGACCGGCGCAAGCACGACGTTCGATTTCCGGCTCTACCTGAATACGCTGTTAGAAGCGACGGTTGGTGATACCGATGCCGGACAGGAATTGGCGATCGACGATTCGCTGCTCGATGTCGGCGGGGGCCGCTGGGGCGCGTTGGGAACCACCTTCGCGTCGTCCGGTGGATTGCAACTCGAACTCCACAACGATCCGAACGAGTTTGTCGACATTTCCACGACCGGAACACCGCTGAATCTCTCCGACGACGGCGAAGCCGATATCACGACCAGCGTTGGCAATGTGCTCTTTCCGGCCGGCACGATTACCGTGGCGAATAACGGCGTGGTCGTCGGCGAACCAGGCGTGTCGGTGTCGACGAGCAACGACTCGCTGCCGACATTCGATTTCGATGTGCCGGCGCTCATCCCTTTCTGGGACGATATCGACTCGGATCGGGGCAATGTCTTCTGGCAGGAACTCCTGGTTGGCGGAATTAATGCGCTGATTGTCCAATGGCACGACCGGCCGCATTTTCCCGGCTCCTCGAGTTCCGACACGGTCACGTTTCAAGTGCAACTCTTTGAGAGCGGCCCCGTCTTGGCGCGCTACGCGTATCAGGACGTCCAATTTGGCGACGCCGGACTCGACTTCGGCGCGAGCGCTACGGTTGGCTATCAGGAGAGCACTTCGTCGGCCCTGCAGTTTTCGTTTAACCAGGCGGCGTTGGCCGACGGCGATGTGATCGATTTTGCGATGCCCTCTACGTCGACCGACGTGGAACGATACACACTCGACCTGACAGGCCGAGTTGGCCACCCAATCGATATTCTGCTCGATGGCCAGGGAGTCACGAGCTATGCCGGCGAAGTGCTGGAACTGCTCGATGTCGACGGCGCGACCGTGCTGGCGACCGCTTCCGCCGAACCGCTGCTTTCCGGTGTGCGTTCGTCGAATTTTGATCTCGGCATTCTCGACTTCGTCGTGCCTGCCGACGGAGTTTACACGCTCCAGCTAACGGCAGGCATCTCCGGAGAATACGGCCTGGTTGTTACCGATTCCCTCACGTTCGACACCGAGCCCAATGAAACACCGGGAGATCCGCTGCGCGGTCTCGACGACACCGGAACGGCGCTCGGTATGCTCGGCGGTCCTCTCGTGCTGCTGACCGACGAAAGCGCGGCGAGCGCTGCGCTGTCGCACGAAGAGGAAAGCCGAGTAGCGGCCTATTTCCCGCTGCGGGAAGCGCGTTCGCTCGCCGGCGGCGATCTCGCCAACGCCGCTGCCGGCGACAGCCCTGCGGAAATCGCGCGGAATTATTTAGCGGCCGAGGCGGGCGACTTCGGCGAACTGGCGATCGTCGATCAATATACGAGCGAACACACAGGCGTTACCCACGTTTACCTGCGGCAAATGCTCGATGGCCTGCCAATCGTGAATGCCGATGCCAATGTGAATGTCCTGGCCAATGGCCGGATTCTCAGCGCCGCCTGGAGCTTTGTGCCGTTGTCGGCAACCGCCTCGCTGCGCGCCGCGCCCGCGCCCCAACTGACGGCTGACGAAGCCCTGGCCGAATTGGCGGGCTATTTTGATTGGAGCTACGAAGCGTCGCTGCCAGGGATTCAGGCGACATCCACGTCGCGTAACTCGGCGTTGGTGCTGCCGCCAAGCGGTGTTTCGCACGCTGAGATTCCCGCCCTTTTGCATTACGTGCCGACGGCCGACGGCCGCGTCGCTCTGGCCTGGAATCTGCAAGTGCAAACCGTTGACGGCGACCACTGGTACGACGCCAGCGTGGACGCGGCAACGGGCAAGGTGCTGCAGGTTGTGGATTGGGCTCATGATTTCGCGCAGTACAACGTGCTCCATTTCAATCTGGGCAGCCCTCACGACGGCGGGCGCACGCTGATTACCGACCCCGCCGACCTGGTCGCCTCGCCCTTCGGCTGGCACGATGTCGACGGCATTGCGGGCGACGATTTCACGGACACGCGCGGCAACAATGTGCAAGCGCAGGAGGATGCCGACGACAACGATACGGGTGGCAATCGCCCCGACGGCGGCGCGGCCGGCAATCTCGTTTTCGATTTCGTGTGGGACGAGTCGATGGACGCCGAAGCATCGGAAGACGCCTCGATCACGAATCTCTTCTACCTGAATAACGTCTTGCACGACATTCACTACCAATACGGCTTTACCGAGGTGGCCGGCAACTTCCAAGAGAACAACTACGGCAACGGCGGGATCGAGGGCGACGCGCTGCGCGCCGACGCACTCGATGGTTCGGGCACGAACAACGCGAACTTCTTTACACCGCCCGATGGCATCCCGCCGCGGATGCAGCAGTTCATTTTCGATCTCACCTCACCGACGCGCGACAGCGCGCTGGAAAACGACATCGTCGTGCACGAGTACGGCCATGGCGTGTCGAATCGGCTAACCGGAGGCCCCAGCAATGCCAGCGCCTTGTTCGCTTTGCAAAGCGGCGGCATGGGTGAAGGCTGGAGCGACTGGTGGGGCCTGATGTTCTCGCAAACTGCAGCCGACGCACAAACGGACGCCTATCCCATTGGCAATTACGTGCTCGGTTTGGCAACGAATGATACTGGCGTTCGCCGATTTCCGTACAGCTTCAACATGGCGATCGATCCGTTGACCTACGACGACTTCAACGGCGGATTTCCCAATAACGAAGTGCATAACTCGGGTGAAATCTGGGCGTCGGCGCTGTGGGATTTGAATTGGCTGCTGATCAACGGCGACGGCAGCGACATTCCCGCACTTGGATTCGATCCCGACTTTTACGCCGGCTCGGGCGGCAACAACCTGGCCCTGCAACTTGTCATGGATGGTTTAAAGCTGCAGCCGGCCAATCCGAGTTTTCTCGATGCTCGCGATGCGATCCTGGCGGCCGACGTCGCCTTGACGGGCGGCGCGAACAGTTTGGCGATCTGGACCGCCTTCGCACGCCGCGGCATGGGTTTTTCGGCCAGCGACGGCGGCAGCGGCGATTCAGACACGGTTGTCGCGGCCTTCGATCTGCCGGCAACCAGCGATGGCATGATCGAATTCGACCGAGATTCGTACGAGGTCGGCGATACGATCCTGGTTACCTTGCGCGATTCGGATCTAACCGGCGGCGGACCGATTGCGCTGCAGATCGAATCGACCGGAGGCGACGTCGAAACCATCACGCTCGCGGAACTGGGGTCGGGCGTGTTCGCCGCGTCGATTGCAACGAGCGGCGTCGCCACGCCGGGCGACGACATTCTCGGCATCGCCCCGGGGAACCGAATTACCGTCCTCTACAACGATGCCGACGACGGCACCGGCAATCCTGCGGTAGCAACAGCCGAAGCAACGGTCGTATTGTTGATCGATGTGCTCGACGCCGACTTCTCCACCGACACGGGCGATCCGTTCGACGAGGGCTTCACAATCAGCGGCCCTGCCAGCGAATGGCATCTATCCACCGGCCGCGGCGCCGACTCTGGCCACTCGGCGGACGATAGCTTCTATTTCGGCAGCGGTGAAGGCCCCAGCGGCGGCGGTCAACACGACAACGATTCCGAAGGTTCGATCCTTTCGCCACTGATCGATCTAACCGGCTTTCTCGACGCCCGGCTCGAGTTCGCGCACTTCCTCGAATCGGAATCCGGCTTCGATTTTGCGAGCGTTCATGTCATCCATCCGGCCGGCAGCACGCAAATAGCGATCAGCGGCGCCGAACTGCCGACCAGCACGGCGGGTTTTGAAACGGTCGACTTCGATCTGTCGGCGTTCGTCGATCAAACGATCCAAGTCGAGTTCCGCTTTACATCCGATGGTTCGGTCGTGAACGAAGGTTGGTATGTAGACGATGTGCGCGTTCGCGGCGGCGTTTCCGATCCGGCCCTGGTCGGCCCTCGCGTGGCGCAGATTTCACCCAGCGGCGCAGTGCAGATCTACGACATCGACACGATCGACGTTACATTCAACGAACCGATTGACTCGGCCTCGGCGTTGGAAGCGGCGAATTACGAGCTGCTCGAAGCGGGCGACGATGCGACGTTCGGCACGGCCGACGATCAAGTGATAGGCGTTGCACCGACGTTCGACGGCGCCGCGATGGTCGCACTGCATGTCGACCCGGCGTTTGTGCCGCTCCGCCCCGGCATGTATCAGCTCACGCTCGATGGCGACAGCTCGATCGAAGATCTCGATGGCAACCCGCTCAATTCGACCACCGGACCGGGCGGCGGAAGCGATCACGTCCATCGCTTCGACATCGTCGTCGACATCGAGATCGGTGGCGATTTCTATACCATCGATCTCACAGCCGGCCAGGTTCTCGTCGTCCGCACCGGGGCCGTGCCGCAAGCCGTTCCTAACGAGCTCGATCCCAAGCTCGTGCTTTTCTCGCCGAGCGGAATTCCTATCGCCTCAGACGATGATTCGCTCGACGGCCTCCAGGCAGAAATCACGTATGTCGCCGCGGAAACGGGAACCTACAGCATCCAAATCGTTGCCGCGGAAGGTCCCTACGCAAGTACGGCCAACGGCGAATATCTGCTCACGACCGAAGTGCGCGCCCCTTCGGGTTTCCATGTTGTGGGGCAAACACTCGTGACAAGCGGCGTGGAACTTGAACTCTCAGACGATGTCGATCTGGCGCTGCTGAACCTCTACGACGGTGCGGATGCAACGGCCGACTTGCCCGATGCCACGCTCCTCGGCGCTACGCAGGGGCCAATCGCCGGGTCGCTCGTTTGGAATCCCAATTCGCAAGCCATCTCCTTCGTGGCGACGGGTGGCCCGCTGCCGCCCGACGATTACACGCTCACGCTCTTCGCCCATGCCGAAGGATTCGTCAGCATCGGCGGCGAACGGCTCGACGGCAACGGCGACGGCTTGCCGGGCGACGATTTCGTGTACCAGTTTACCCTTGCTGCAACCACGGACCGCACGGCAAGTCTCCCCGACTTCGCGCGCGGTCGCGGGCAAGTGGTCGAGCTGCTAGGTACCAACGGCATTCCCGTGCGGCTCGACGACGGCGAAGACATCACCGAGGTGACCTTCGCCGTTGCGTTCGATCCCGAGTTGCTGTCGATTCACGATTTCGAATTGCCGGGCGAATTGCCCAACGATTGGTCGATTCTCGACAGCAATCTGGCCACGCCCGGCATTGCCGAATTAACGCTTGGCGGGTCGGCCTTGCCGGCCGGCCCGGTCGACCTTGCCTACCTGTTGGCCGACGTACCGACAACCGCGTCGCCCGGTGCGGCGCATCTGTTGGCGTTTGCGGAATTCACCGTGACAGGAACGAGCGATGCCATCCGTCGCGATGTCGGCGTGCATGCCGTGGCCAACGTGGGCGACGCCACCGGCGACCAAGCCTATAGCGGCCTCGACGCCGCCTGGTTGGCGAACGTGGCCGTCGGCGCGCACTCGGGTTTCGATGCCTTCGCGATGCTCGACCCGCATCTGATTGGCGATGTGACCGGCAATGGCAAGGTCACGGCCCTCGACGCCGCCTTCGTGGGCCGCAAGGCGGTCGGACTTTCGCAACCCGAAATTCCCGATCTGGCCAACACCGGCGGCATGTTCGCGCCCGGATTTGCCGAAAACCCGACGACCGATTCGCTCGCGAGCCAACGTTCGGCGGCGCTGCAGAACGCGCTCGCCTCGTGGGATTTCTTACCGCCGCCGCTCGCCGCACAAGTCGACGATCTCGCACAGACCGCCCGCAGCGCGCCCGAAAACCAGGCGGCATCGAAACTGGCGCCGATCGATTATCTGTTGGCCACGACGACAAGCGATAGCGCCGGCTCGTTCACTTCCGATTCGCCGTCCGCGCCGCTGAGCGACGCCGATTCCAGCCAACGCGAAGAGGCGCTCGACGACGACTCGCTCCTCGATCTACTGGCCGCCGACCGTCCGCGCATTCGGGCGTGAAGCTTCACCCTTAGGGAAAAACGACTGGCGACCGCTCGCAGCGACGGCAATCCCGCGAACCGAGCACGATAGCCGGCCCATTTTTTGCGTAACGCCCGCGCATTCTTGTACGTAGCGACCCGGACTTCGCCCAACTGAGATCCCGAAAGAGGACCTGCCAAGGGATGCCGGCTCGCTTTCCGTCCGTTTGATTGCTGCCCCGATTGGGGGTGATTATAATCTGTCCATCGCTGAAATATCGCACTGAAATTGCGCCTTTGAGGACACGCACTTGAAACTTCGCCAACAGCGCTCGCGAGGGCGGAAGAAACGTTTGGGATGGCTGCAACCGAATGCGGGCCGCTCGCTGCGACTCGAATCGCTCGAAGACCGGCGGCTGTTGGCCGTGATCGTCGTCAACAGCATCGACGATACGTTCACCGCGGGAGATGGTCAGTGCACGCTGCGCGAGGCAGTGACCATTGCCAATACGAACAATAATACGTCGCAGGGTGACTGCGCAGTCCTTCCCATACCTGGTGACGACGTCATCGATTTCGACAGGCTCGGAATCTTCGCCCAACCGCAAACGATCGCGCTCAATGGCACGGAACTGCAAATTACCGACGACCTGAGCATCGACGCCTCGCAGACGGCCGGCGTTACGATCGACGCGGGCGGCATGTCGCGAGTTTTCAATATCGACGACTTCGATGCCGATCAGCGGATCCACGTCGAACTGCGCAGTCTGAACCTCGTCAACGGCAACGATCTGGGCCTATATGGCGGCGCGATCTTCAATCAGGAAAACCTCACGGTCACATCGAGCACGATCGCAGGTAGCGAAGCGATATGGGGTGGCGGCATCTTCAATGGCGGCGATCTGCGGGTTGTCGAAAGTACGATTTCGAACAATAGGGCGAAAGACCAGAACGACCTGGCGACATATGGTGGCGGCATTGCCAGCGAAACCGTGCAGAATCCGGGAGATGCTACACTTGCGATCGAAAAAAGTATCATTCGCGACAACGTATCCGATACTTTTGCAGGCGGCGTTTTCGCTTTGAATTCGCAAGTGACGATCTCCGACAGCACGTTTTCCGGCAACTCAACAGACATCGGAGCCGGCGGGGCCATCGCACTCGAGGCGACCGAGACGGGCTGGATCGCGTCGATTACGCAATCGACTTTCACGGACAATTCTGCGGCAATTGGCGGCGCGATATTCAATTCCGGGGTCGAGACCTCGCTCCGCTCGAATACGATTTTCCAAAATTCCGACAGTTCTTTGACTCAAAGTTCGGGTGGCGCCCTGTATATCAGATTCAGCGATCCTACCGTCACGGGCCATGTCGAATTGGCGTCCACGATCGTCGCCGGCACGTTATCCGAAGTCGGCCATTCGGCGGACGTTTACACCGAGGCGCCAGGACTGCTGCACAGCCGGGGTTACAACCTGGTCGGCACGACGGCGGGCGCTGCTGCGATCGACGGCCGGGGAGATCGCACGGGCGTAACGGCCGACGAGTTGCGGCTTGGGCCGCTCGCTTATCACGGCGGCCCAACGCCTACCGTGGCGCTGCTCCCCGGCAGCATCGCGCTGGATGCCATTTCGAACCAAGTGCTGGTCACGCCCGAGTTGGCCGATTCGTCGACGACCGGCACCGATTTCGCTCCGGCTTCACTGCTGGTCGACAATAGCGGACTGGCCGAACCGCTGACCACGGCCAATTACAATTCCGTCGCCTACACGCCAAGTGGAGAAACGGCCTGGGTGACCGACGATCCGGGGGGCTTTCCGAGCGACTATTTTGAGCACATGACCGAGCCGCTCCAGCTCTACTTCGGCTTTACCGAGATGGTCGCGCTGACCGACCTGATTGTGTGGGGATACTTCAACAATAGCGAAGCGAAGACGTTCGATATCGAGTTTTCCACCGATTTCGGCGACACCTTCACGCCCGGCCCACGGCTCACCCATGCGCAAACCGGCAGCCGGCCGGAAACGCTCTCGCTGGGCGGCGTGTACGAGGCCAACGCCGTGCGGCTGACGATCCTCGACAACTACTATCGCGCTGGGGGCAACGGCGGCGATCGCGTGGCGCTCGGCAAGGTGCGATTCCTCGCCGAATCGGATGAACCGGTAGGCAATCCGAACGAGCACGACCAGCGCGGCGCCGGGTTCGCTCGCGTTTATGGCGCGAAGCGCGATATCGGAGCCTTCGAGCGGCAGACCATGCCCGCGGAATTGGCAGCGGCGCTCGTCGTGGATTCGACGGCCGACGTCATCGATCTCGACATGTCACCCGGAAGCCGCACGCTGCGCGAAGCAATCGCGCTGGCCAACGGCTCCGACGGCGTCGCGACGATCACGTTCGATGCAAACGTGTTCGCCGAACCGCAGACGATCACGCTCAACCATGGCGAACTTCGCATCGTCGACGACCTCGTCCTCGACGGCCCGGACGCGCTGCTAACGATCGATGCCAACCGCCGTTCGCGCGTCTTGCACATCGACGACGGCGATGCGGCGCGCGACACGAACGTTGCGCTTCTCTCGCTGACGATTCGGGGAGGGTATCGGTTGGATCAAGGCGCCGGGATTCTCAACCGCGAGAACCTGGAAATCCAACAAAGCAGAATTCTTGATAATTTCGCAATACAGAGCGACGACGCGACCGGCGGCGGTATCCACAACACCGGAAACCTCTCCATTCACTCAAGCGTGATCGCTGACAACCAGGCATATCACCAGGGGGGCGGAATTTACAACACGGGAAACCTGACCGTCGTCGACAGCACGATTGCCGGCAACGCGGCTGGTTTTCACGGTGGAGGCATCTTCAGCTCGATTCAGCTCCCCGGGCGAGCGACGGCAATTTTTAGCTCCACCATCTCCGACAATACTGCGGAGTTGCTCGGCGGCGGTATCTTTAACGACGCCGGGCTGACGGTCATCGAGAGCAGCACGATTACCGACAATCAGGCCGCCGACGGCCTTGGCGGCGGCATGGCGACCTATGGCGACAGCCGAACCCGAACGGAATTGGCGCTGACGATTCTGGCCGGCAACCGCAGCAGCGACGCGGACTTTGTCGGCGGAGCGACCAACTCGTTTGTGAGCCAAGGTTTCAACCTCGTCGGTACTGGCAATGCCCAGAGCGCGTTTGCCCAGGTTGGAGATCGGGCTGGCGTGACCGCGAATGAGTTGAAACTCGTCCCCTTGGCCGACAACGGCGGGGCGACGCCGACGCATGCGCTCTTGCCCGGCAGCATTGCGATTGACGCACTCCGTTCCGAGAACCTTGATCTTGAGCTGGCGTTTGTAAACCCGATCTCCGCCGCGTCTTCGACCGAGGCAACGGACTTGCGACCCGCGTCGAAACTGCTCGACGACTCCGGGCTTGCCGAGCCGCTGACATTGGAAAATTATCGCAATGTCTCCTACTCGCCGGGGCTTGAAACCGCCTGGATCACGACCAACCCCGGCGGGGCCTTCACCGACTATTTCGACCACGCTTCGGCGCCGCAACTGACGTTCGAGCTTTCGCAGCCGACGCCGCTTACGAGCATGCTGATCTGGTCGTATGGCGGCGCCAACAGGGCGAGTGCCGTGCAACTCGAATTCTCTGACGATGGAGGGGAGAGTTTCACGCCGGGCCCGGATTTCGTGCTCAGTCAACCGGGAGGTGGTTTCGACGTTCTTACGCTCGATCGGATCTATGTAGTCGACGTGGTGCGGATGACCGTGACCGACAACTTCGGTGGCGATCGCGTCGGGATCGGCAAGGTCCGTTTTCTCTCGGGTGTCGATTTCGTTCCGCCCGCTACCGATCAGCGCGGCGAAGCGCGCCCGCTGGGCGCGGGCTACGACGCCGGGGCGTATGAATTCGCCCCCTTCTTTGTCGAAGGAATCGACGTTCACGATAGTTATGTCCAGATCAACTTCAACGACGCGTACGATTCTTACGCGTTGGACTTCATCTCGATTCAAGGAATCGCGCAGGGCAAGGCGCCAGCTTCCCACGAAATTAGATTGTTCGAAAAGAGCATTCGGATCGCCAAGTCGGGAGGTCCGTTCGAACCGGATACCTATGAGTTGCGCATTCTCGGCGGGGAAGCCGGCTTGCGCAGTTCCCGGGGAACGCCCCTTGAGAGCGACTTCGTGGAATTGTTTACGATCGAAGATTCGGACCCGGTAGTCGTCAGCGTGCCCGACTTCGCGCGCGGGCGCGGCCAGACGATCGACCTCGACGGCCGCGGCGGGATTCCGATCACGATCGGCGACGGCGACCAGGTCAACCGCGTGGCGTTTGAGGTTCTCTACGACCCGGAACTGTTGGAGATCTCCACGGTTTTCCTCGGCATGGACTTGCCTCAGGGATGGAATAGGAGTGCAACCGAAGATACACCCGGCAAGATTGTCATCGAAGTCTTCGGCGATGCGCCGCTGCCGGCCGGCCGGAGCGAACTTGTCGTATTGCAGGCAAGAGTGCCATTTTCCGCTTCCGAGGGCGAAGGCCAGGTCGTGAGAATCGAGAATCTGGTGGTCGAACAGGTTGTGGGTGTCGGCTTCGCGGCGACGCAGTCACAACCAACGATGATCCCCGCCATTGCCGATGCTGGATTCCAGGCAGTTTCGTACTTTGGCGACGCAACCGGCAACGGCGACTATAGCGCGCTGGACGCCGCGTTGATCGCGCGCCTTGCCGTGGGCCTCGACGAATACTTTTCCGCGTTTCCGCTGTTCGACCCGCGGCTGCTGGGCGATGTGACAGGCGACGGCACGATCTCTGCGCTCGATGCTTCGTTTGTCGCCCGCAAGGCGGTTGGACTCGAACAGCCGGAGATTCCAGACCTGCCGGCCACGGCTTTTGCCGCTCCTCTGGAACTGGTCGCGGCAACGAACCAGGCGGCTCCACCCCCGCCGGCATGGAGCGACGACCAACAAATCGCGGCTCTCGCGGCCTGGGACCTTCGCCCATCGGAATCGGCCGCGCTGCTGCCCGCGTCGGAAGAAGCAGTGTTCTCCAGTGCGTCGTCGACCACTTCTTACACGCACCTGGTCGATCGCGCCCTCGTTGAATTGGCCAACCGCCTGCTCCCAGCCGATCGGCCTCTTCGCACACTGCAACAGGCCGAACATGCATCGGCCGACGAGTCCGACTGTCAGCATTCCGATCGGGAGATTGATGACGCCCAAGGTCTTCGACAGATTTTTGGTGCGGCGATCGGCCGTAGCGAGGTGGATGATCGGGCTAGCCGCAACGACGAGCCATAACCTCACAGCGACAAACAGCCCCAGCACCAGCGCGGCGGCCGAGTGCTGGCGCGTCGCCGCTTTCCGAGCGGACGCGTCGCATCGCTGCAATTCTATCGCGGCCGTGTCTGCTCCAGAATCTTATCGATCGACTTGCGTCCGCGGACACTGCGCGGAGAACCGTCGAGCGACGTCAAATCGAACTGCTGGAGATCGACGTCGGGCGACATGAGTCGCTCGTGAATTTCTCGGCTGGCCCGCACGGCCGCTTCGTCTGTGGCTGCGACGCCATCGACGCTTCCGCTTACCAGCCGCGACCCGGCGGGGGACAACAAGCGGTAATGCAGCTTGCCATCGCTCGCGCGGAGCGTTAATTCAAATGCCCGTTCGGCGTGGCGAAACCGGGGCGAGCTACGCAAATAATCGCAAACCATCGCCGCTTCGGGGCTCTCGTCGATTGTGATTCGCGTTGGAATCTGCAAGTTGAGCAGTCGGAACGCTTGCGGGAAATCCCGCAACACCTGCTCGTAATGACCCGTGGCGTGCTTCCAGTCGCCCAGCGCGTAGCAACACTCCGCCGCGATCGCAGCCACGCGCGAACGCAACAGTTTCTCGCCGTCGTGCGGCAGCCCGTCGAGCGAGCGCCGCGCAAATGGAAGCGCCGATTCGTGTTCGTGGCGCGAAAGCCGCACTTCGGCCTCGGCGGCATCGAGATACGGCAGCGCGGCGGGCACGTCCTCTGCAGCCCGGGCCTGGCGAATCGCTTCAAGAGCCACGTTGGGCGGAAAGAAGCGCACGACACCCACGCGCAACCAGGAAGGAATTCCAATGCCGGTATGCGGACCGCCAGCAAGGTAGGGCCGCAGCGTATTGATTAGCAACTTCCCGCCGGTCAGCTTGCGGACCTTGCGCGAAAGGACCCATGCTTCGGAACGCAGCTGGTGAGCCGCGGGATCGCCCTGCTCGGCCAATTCCTCACAGCGCACCTGCAAGGCCGCTTCGTAGACCAGCGCCGTGGCGAGTTGCAGCACGTCGGCATTGTCGCTCGTGGAACCGCCACGATCGGGCATTTCGTAAGTACGCTGGGCGAACTCGAACGCCTCGTCATTGATGCCAAGCGAGAGGAAGAACATCGTCTTGCTCAGATCGGCCGTCGCCTGGTCCTGTTGCCAGGTGTACGGCTGGCGCAACGCGCGGTGGTCTTCGCCCTTGAGGATCGCCTCGTACGCTTCGAGAAATCGCCCTTGCTGCAAGTATAGGATGCTCAGATCGGTATAGGCCGTGCCGTTGAAGTCGGGTTTGCCTAACTCGACCGATTTCAGGAAGGCGCGTTCGGCCTCGTCCAACTCCAACGCGCCCAGGGCGGAAAGGCCGTGATTCGACCATAGTAGCGGGCTCTTCGGCACTTCCGCGACCATTTTGCGCGAAGCTTCGAGCGATTCGCGCCGCTGTTGCATTTCGGCGGCGAGCGTGTCGCGCGAGTTGAGCACCGTCTCGCGCCACGAACCGGTTCGATCGGTCAGTTCAATGTTTCGCCGCGCTTGTTCGTACCGTCCCAGCTTGATCAGCGGCCAGATCTTTCGCCATGGAAGCGGTTGATAGATCGATTCGGTCAGTTCGGTCACGGCTACCTGTTCGGCGCGGCGGTCGAGGCTGGCGAGAATGTAATACTCGTAGTTGAGCGAGCGTAGATACCATTCGCAGGCGTCGCGATCTTCCGGGTTTTGGCGGCCGAGCACTTCGCAGTGGCGGCGGGCGGCTCGGATGAGAAACAGAGCGCGCGGCAGGTTGCCATCGCCGAAGGCGTTCGCGCCAGCCAGGGCGATGAGCGCGGGAATTGAATCGGGGTTTTCGGCCAGCACCTGGCCGGCCAATCGGCGCGCGGCGGCGTACTTGCCGTTGTATTCGGCGCGCACCGCTGCGGCCTCCTGCTCGGTTGCACGCGCGATCGCGCCTTCCTCTTCGAGAAATTCGCCGGTCGTCTGGCGTTCGGTCCGGTAGTCCTGCCAGGCCGGATCGTCGCGCGGCGGTGCGTCGCGAACGGCGATGATGCGTGGCAGTTCGTCTGGCCATCGTTGGAACGGCGCGGGTTCGTAGGCGAGGTCGGGATCGGTCCCGGCGAAGCACCAGGCGACCAACGAAACGACGGCCACGAGTCCGACGGCGACCGCGGCGACGATCTTCGATTTCAACGATGTGGCAGGCATGAGGCCGATCTCCGGGTAGAAGCTCGTTTTGAATTACTTCAACGACTTGCGAATCATCGATTCGAGCACCGGCAGCACGCAGTCGCGCACGACCGTGTCAGTGTCGCCGTTTTGCGACTTGAGTTGCAGCCGGTGGCTGAAAAGTGGGATGGCCAGATCTTTCACGTCGCGCGGCGAGACAAAGTCGCGGCCGTTCATGGCGGCCCGTGCCTTGAGGGCGTCGATCGCTAATACCAGGCAGCGCGTCGAAATAGCTTGCGCGACGCGGCGATCGTGGCGCAGCGCCTGGGCGATGTCGACCAGGCATTCATGCACGTTGCTGCTGACGTCGACCTGTTGCCGAATGACGTCGCGGGCGGCCAGGATCGTGGCGGGCGTCATGTCGCGCCGCGGCGCCGTCGATGTCGGCTTAGCTCGGCAGGCCAGCACAGCCAGTTCGCTCTCGCGCTCCAGGTAACTCATTTTCACCTTGAACAAAAAGCGATCGAGTTGCGCAGCCGGAAGCGGATACGTGCCGCACAGGTCGAGCGGATTTTGCGTGGCGAGCACGAAGAAGAGCGGCTCAAGCGCGTGCGTCTTGTTGTCGACTGTCACCTGCTTCTCGGCCATCGCTTCGAGCAGAGCAGCCTGCACTTTCGGTCCGGTGCGGTTGATTTCGTCGGCCAGCACAACATTGGCGAACACCGGACCGGGATGAAAGTCAAACCGCTTCGCTTCGCTGTCGAAGACGGTCGTTCCGGTCACGTCCGACGGCAGCAGGTCGGGCGTGAACTGAATGCGGCGAAACGATTGAATCGCGCCGTCACCTTCCGGGCGCACGATCGCCGTACCCAAAGCTTTGGCCAGGGTCGTCTTTCCCGAGCCGGGGTGATCTTCGAGCAGCACGTGGCCGTCGGCCAGCATGGCAATGAGCACCATTTCGATCACGTCGTCGCGTCCCTGCACTTTAGCGCGGCAGGCCGCGGTCAGATCGGCGAGGAGACGTTGCACGCCGTCGAGATCGAAGATCTGCCGCCCGCCGTTTGCCGGGATACCTTTGCGCACCGGTTCCAACCTCGGCATGCGGCGCGGCGATTTGCGCACCAGGGGGCGACCGTCAACCGCGTGGTCAACTGTCGACGGGGTGTTGTGTTCCAGGCGGCTCTCGCCAGGGTGGGTCAGGCAAAGGGTCATGGTCGGCTCCGGTTGCAAACGGGTTCGTGGTTGCTGAAGGTCTCGAACGTCGCGGTTGATCGAGAATGCAAAAAGAAAAGCGAGGTGAACGGCAATCAAGGGGCGTCACCATTTCGAGAAATACGACGGGCCAAACGCGGCAAACCGCGACTAGCGGGTTCTTAGCCAGGCCAGGGGATGAGCCAGGGCTAGCCAGCGACGAATGCAGGGAAAGGCGTGGTCGATCTCCGCGTCGACCGAGTCCTTCAGCGCCCGCCATTGCAGGCGGCTCGATTCGCAACTTCCGCCGGCGCAGCGTTGATGGGCCAGAGTCAGCGCCGGCATGTGCGGCACGATTTCGGCAATGCGCCGGGCGAACTCTTCGCGCGTTTCGCCATGGCGGCGCACCAGGTCGAGTTCCGCCAGCCGGTCGAGCACGGCGCGGAAGACGACGCGGTACTGCACGGCATCGGGAAGTACAAGCGGCGCCAAGCGCCGCCAGAGTTTGACGGCATAAGGACACAGCGCGGCGAGCAAGAGCGCGATGCCGAATCCCGGAACAGCCCAGGCCACAGTCGACGGCGGCGCGGCCGGGCCTTGCTCGGCCCGTGGGCGCATCTGATCGGCCAGCAGGCGCGACGTGTCGGCGTCGGGCGGCGGAAACTTGGGCGTATCGGGGTCGGCCTTTTCTAATTGCGAGTCCATCACAACCCAGCCGATTCCCTCCAAGTACATTTCGGCCCAGGCGTGGGCGTCGGTCGATTGAATCGTTACGGAAGTTTGTGTCGACATATTTTCTGCCGGCACGGCGAAACCCGTGGCGACGCGGGCGGGAATACCCCGCGAGCGTAACAATGCGACCGTGGCGTGGGCGATATGCACGCAATATCCCTTGTGATTGCCGAACAGGAACTGCGCTACCGGGTCGCTCTGTGGATCGTGCCCCGGCTTCATGCTATAGGTCATGTTCGTTTCCAAATGACGGCGAATGGCGAGCGCCGTGAGCACGGGCGAATTGCGGAATTGCGGCTTGATGCGGCTCCAGTCGATCGCTTCGTCGACGATTTGCGCGGCGAGCTTGCCGTAGCGGGGATCCGAGGGGGCTTCCACATAGTGAGCCCGCGTCGCATCATCCCAGCTCTTGTCACCCGCAGCGATGGCCGCCTGTCGGACGTAGAACAGATACTCGGCATTCGCGCCGCTCTCCTCGTCGAGCTTCAACACGCGCGACTTTACGTCGTAACAGCGCGTGAACAGCTTGGGATTGGGGTTTTCGGTTGGCTGCAGCAGCGCCGGATTGACGAGCGCCAAGGGGCGCGACGGCTGATCGACCAGCCCGACGGTCATGCGCACTTCCTGGGTCTCGACGTCGGCGCTGGCCGCCATCGGCAGCGATTGCTCGTGCTGGGGAAACTGTTTTGGCGTATCGCCGTCGAATCCTTGCTGCGATGCGCGCACAAAGCGACGACCGTTGAACTGGCTCAGCGCCGACGAGCGGAAGTACCACACGCCGCTCGGCGGCAGGTAGTCGTCGTGCAGCACGACAATCGCGACCGGCTTGCTCGGCGGCGTTTCGTCGGGCGGCGTGAACGGCATGTCATCCTCGGCCGAGCCGCCCGCCGATTTCGACTTGCCGACCTGGGAGTTGTCGCCACTCTGCGAATTGCCCTGTCTCGAAGAACCTTCCGGCAGCGCGTTGGCGAGGTTCCCCTGCGGCAGCCAGACGCTCAAGGCGGCGTAGCCGACGGCAGACAAGATGATCAGCAAGGCGCCACCGGCGGCCGCCTGGCGACCGTGCCGCCGAGGCAAAAGCACGAGCGCGGCCAGGCCACTGGTGGCGACGCCGATGGCCAGCAAGACGTCCGAAGGATCGAGTCCCTGGCCGATGGCCCAGTCGGTTAGCAACCGCGGCCGGCCCAGGTTCATGTCGCGATGACCGGCGCAGAGCCAGATGGTCGAAGCCGCGGCGGCGCCAAGTTCGAGCACCTGCAGCGCGGCGAAGCGCATTGTCAATCGTCGCAGGCCGAGCGCAACGGCCAGCGTCAAAGGAGCGAAGGTCGTGACCTCGCTCCAGTGCAAAGCTCCTTCGACACCGAGCAGGCGGGCCGCGGGGATCCAGCCAAGCAGATGGTCTGAATTGACGGCCAGCAGGCTCACGAGCGCAGCCCCGGCAACAACAATCGGCCAACGGATGCGCCGCTCGTTGGTAAAAGCCGCCAGATACAGTCCCAAGGGGATCATCAGCAGCGAAACCACCACGCCAAACGTCGTGGCCAGCGGTGAAAGCCAAACGGCAGCGGCGAGTCCGTAGACGAGCGTGCGCAGCAGGTCGAAACGCTGCGCGTCGCCGTTCTCGCTAAAGTGATCAGGTGAAGAGCCCATCGGTTAAATCCTCAAGCGATTGGTGTTCAAGCAGCGGAATTGGACGTGTCAGCGATGTTTTCTGATGGACCAGGCGATTCGATCTCCACGACTTCGCCGTGGTTGCGATCGACGACTCGCACGTCGGCGCCTGCCGCGCGCAGTCGTTCGACCAGCATGCGCAATTCATCGGCGGTCGGCTGTGTTGCAGGACGCGCCGATTCGACCAACAACCCGTAAGACCGATGGCGCGGCTGAGCGACGCCATCGACTCCGACGATCACCTGGCACCCCCAGCCGCGATCGGCAATCGCCCTGGCCGTATTCTCAAGCCATCGCCCCGGCCGGGCGGGCACGAAGAGCAGGCACTGCGACTGAACCATGTCGCGGCGATTGAGGAATGCGTGTAGTCCATCGCCCCCGATATTTCGCGCCGCCGCGCTACGCACGAGCTGTCGCATCGCCTCGGGCAGCGAATCGCTGCACTCGCTGCCGCCGTCGGCCTGGAAGGCGAACTTCTCGTCGCGCGGCATGTCTTCGAGCATCCCGCGAGCAATGCCGGCCGAAGCTTCATCCGCCTCGCCCGCAACGAAATAGGCCATGAGCATACTCGTAGGCGTGACCGATCGTTCTGGTGTGCGTACGAGCACCTGCCCCGTGCGGGCGAACGTCTTCCATAACACTTGTTTGAGCGGATCGCCGGGCGAGTAGCGACGAATGTCGAGCAGATCGCCGTCGCGCTGGCCTTCGTTGTGAGCGAGCAGGTCGCCGCGGTCGTAGCGCCACGGCATCGGTGCGGCGCCGGCCTCGTGGCGCCGTGGCAACACAGTGATCTCTTGAGCCGAGCGGCGATCGAACGTTACTGCCGCCATCCGCAGCGGATCGGAGATGCGAATGCGACGTGTCACCTGAGAGGCGGCAAAACGGCTCGTCGGCCTAATGGTCTCCAAATAGCGCCCGTTATCGAGATTGAGCTGCGCGGTCACGCCGATCGTTTCTGGCCACTCGATATCGATGCGGACAAGTAGTGTCAGGGGGTAACGGCCGAATCGGCTTCCCGTTGCGAGCGGCTCATCCGCTTCGCCCCCGAGCGCGGCGAGCGACTCGCACGATCGGCCGAGCATCAAGTGCACGGCGGCGCTGCCTACGATCACGATGGCCAGCGTCAACCACCCCAAGCCAATCGTGGCGATCGCCAGAATCACACGATCCTGCCGTTGCCAACCAAGGCGCCAGGCAAACCAGGCGAGCAACCCGGCCACGAACACGCCCAGCGGAGTGAGCGGAACCTTGCGGCCGATCATGCTGAGCACGCCACGTATTCGCACGATATTGTTGCGGAGGTGATGCATTGTTCCGTCTTCCTTACTACCTGTCGAAGTCGAGCCAGAATTTCATGCCGATCATCAATGCGGCCGCCGCCATGGCCGCCAGCAGGATGAGCCCGCCGACAGCTTTCGCCAACAGCCCCGCCGCGCGCGCTTCCGGCGATTTGCTGTCGCACGTCGCAAAGATCAAGCCGATCAACAGCGGCCATGCCGTACAGGAAATGAGCATCGAAGCGACGACGGCTTCGAAGTACTCCACGTCGGCAATGAGCGAGATGGCAAAGCCAAGAAACAAGCCAATTCCGGCCCCTTGGCGAAGCAATTCCAAGAGCGGAAACGGCGCGGGGCGCGGGCTTGGTGATGCCGTCGTTTCGATTACGGGCATTGACGAATTCGATTGTTCCGACACGGCTCCTGCTCCTGGTTTGAATTGCCAAAACTGGGAGTCTCACCAACAGAGCGGAGCGATGGTGGCCAAGAGGGCATGCAAATTATCCAATTCTGGCCTGCCGGTTGTTCGGATCGGGTGATTACGCGGGAGTTGCCCATGCTGGCGGCTTGCTGCCAATTTCCGGCAGTGGTATCTTGAGGGACGAATTTGCCCATCCGGGCGGTTCCACCTGGAAATTGACCGTCCCAGGATCGCTTCATCGAATCTGTGAGTCAGGAGGACTCAATTTCGTACAAGGAACCATTCCATGTCAGACGGTGGCACAACGATCCTGGTGCAAGGCTGGCTCAACGTGCTCCAGGATGCCGACTCGCAGGCGGGCCAACAGGCCCGCGCCGAGTTGATTCAGCACACGAGCCGCCGCATGGAAGCGCTCTGCCGCAAGATGTTCTTCCAATCCCTCAATGCCACGCCCACGGTCGATTGGGAAGATGTCTACCAGGAAGCCGCGCTCAAACTCTGGAAGGCGCTCGAAGACGTGAAACCGAGCAACATTCGCGAATTCTTCGGCCTGGCGACTAAGAAGATCCGCGAGGTTTCACTCGATCTGTGTCGCAAGTATGTGCGTGAGCCGCCTCCGGCCGCGGCGGGTGGCGAAGCGTCGTTCAGCCCGGTTACGGCCGCCAAATGGGCCGAGTTTCACGAGCAGGTGCGGAAGCTCGACGACAATCTTCGCGAAACCTTTGAACTACTCTGGTATCACGAATTAACACAGAAAGAAGTGGCCGCCATGCACGGCGTCGACGAAAGCACGGTCAAACGCCGCTTTCGCAAGGCGCGTGAGCAATTGGCGGAGTATGTGCTTTGAGAACGCGAAGGGGCCAGCCGAAAAATTTTCCAGCGATTCGAAATTTTGTCGCCCCCTAGCGTAGCGACGATGCGCTATTCCATGCAGAACGGCCCGGCGACGTACGGCCGATCCCAATCTAATCTCTTCCGTGAAGGAACAGGCCATGAATTCCTCCCGCTGCTTTCTAATGCTGCTGGCTTTCTCGCTTCCGGGCATGACGGCCTTCGCACAAGGCCCCGACGACATGCCACAGATCGACGTGCCCGACGACGCCGCGCCGGCCGACGAGACCCCGCGTCCGGAAACCCCCGAGAATGTCGAACCGGCAAAACCGGCCTTTTATGTTCGCGCGGCGCTCGATCGCGTTGACGGGGTTTACTACGAAGGCGATACCGTGTCGCTCAAAGTCGTCTCTGAGCGCGATGCGTACGTCTATGTGCTCTACCGTCAGGTCGACGATCAGGTGTACCAGATCTATCCCAACTCGGCACACCCTGACAATCGCGTGCAGGCGAAGCAGCCGGTCGTGCTCGGAGCAGCGGACGATTCTTTTCGCTGGCGCGTTGTGCCTCCCTTCGGTAAGGAATCGATTACCGTTATCGCCTCGGAGCGGCCGATTGAAGATCTCTCGAAGAAAGAGCACGTGGCCCGCGAGTTCAATCCGGTTAGCGGCCAGGCATTGAAGGGAATCGCCGTCGATATTCTCGAGTCCGACCCCAGCACGTGGGCCAAGACGAAGATTTTTCTCGACATCCGCGAACGGCCCGAAGAACCAAAACCCGATCCGCGTCCCACGCCCAACGATAATCCACCGGTCGCCCAGGG
The DNA here is from genome assembly GCA_020427265.1 of Planctomycetales bacterium. GTDB lineage: Bacteria > Planctomycetota > Planctomycetia > Pirellulales > JAGQOS01 > JAGQOS01. The sequence continues at coordinate 627 of JAGQOS010000023.1, read as the reverse complement.
GCGTCGCTTGGGATTGTTCATCGGCGTTTCCCAATACATGTTCGCCAAGGAAGCCCTTTCGGCCCAGAAGCGATTCAACGCCGACATTGAACGAACGCCCGATATCGTTGGCCCATCGAACGGCGCGGAAGTGCTCGGCGACCTGATGCGCAAGGAGTGCCGGCTCGACGAAGTGAAGATTCTCGCCAACGAAGCGGCCAATCGCGTCGTTGTCGAAGAGGCAATTTCCGAGTGGCTGCCCAAGACAAGCCGCCCCGGCGATACGATCTTCATTTACTACTCGGGGCACTCGATCAAGATTCCCGACGACAACGGCGACGAACAGGACAAGCTCGATGAAGTCATTACGATGCACGACACGATGAACGGCTTGGAAATCCTGCTTGAACTGATCGTGCAACTGAAAGATGCCGATTTCCCGCCCGAAAAGAAGCTGCGTTTGTTCGCCATCCTGGCCCGCATCGGCCAGGAACTGCCGCTCAAAACCCCGCCCACCGAAGAGCTGAACATCGTTCAGCGCGGCGCCGCAATCGTGCAAGAAGCGTTCAAGAACAAAGACGCCCAGACGCTCGAGAAGGTCGCCCTGCTGATGATCCGCGAAACTTCCATCACCGACGACCTGATGGG
>JAGQOS010000239.1 GCA_020427265.1 Planctomycetales bacterium | reverse complement strand
GAAGGCGCCGAGTGGAATCGCGAGATGATTGTCGCCGCGGCCAAAGACCGTTTGGCCCCGGTGCTGATGACCGCCCTCACGTCGGGCATCGGCCTGGCGCCGTTAGCGATGGCCGCCGGCGAGCCGGGCAAGGAAATCCTCTATCCGGTAGCAACGGTCATTATCGGCGGGCTTATCACCAGTACGCTGCTGGAGTTTCTAGTCCGGCCCGCCTTGTTCTGGAAGTTTGGCGTCGCGGCAGCGAGACGCGTGGTCACTTCGGAAGCCGAGGAAGTGCAACTCGTGGAAGAAGAGAATGCTCACCTTGTTTCCGCGCATTGAAAGGAGAATGAAAATGAAGATGAATCGTAGCTGGATGAATCCTTGCGTGTTCGCTCTGCTGGTCGCCGGAGTTGGCGCCTGGGGATGTAATAACAAAGGCGGCGACGGTCCGCCGATGGAACCTCCCGCTGATGCCCATGCCCACGAGGAGGGGCATGATCACGATCATGGCCATGGACATGCGATGACCGGACCGCACGGCGGCTCAGTTGTTGAGTTGGGCACAGAAACCTATCACGCCGAACTCGTGCACGACGAGGCCAGTGGTTCGGTCATCGTCTATTTGCTCGACAGCACGATCAAGAATCCGGTCGCCAGCGATGCGGAAGAAGTTGTCATCAACATGAAGCACGGCGATGCCCCCGAGCAATTCCAACTGGCCGCTCAACCGCAAGTGGGTGATCCGCCCGGCAAGACCTCGCGCTATGCCTCGACAAGCGCCGATTTGGGCGAAGAATTGCATGAGGAACACGATAGCGTAATGCTGGTCCTGACCATCGACGGCAAACAGTATCGCGGCGCCATCGCGCACGACCACGACCACGACGGCGGACATGACCACGGTCACAATCACGCCGATGGCGCTGGGCATTAGGCTCGGCGACAAGGGGGCTTGCTGCTAGCGCGGTCGTCCAGATTGGCCGATGCAGTTGCTATCGCAGCTTGCTGATCGCGGCGCGAGGTTTCCCCGCGTTTTGCGGCGATTCGCCCTTCGCGCAAAGATTCACTCGCGTTCGCTACCCCTGCGAGCCGAATCATCCATAGGATCGTTAGACTTTACCGCAACTCGGTTCGCGGTGCGCAAGCGCCGCGAGATCTGTGGCCGGCAACTTCGGTCCGTATTGGATGGTTCGTCGACATAGGGGGGGATTTTCATGGCGCCAAGCCGTTTGGCTCGGCGGTCCAGATTCGCGGTGTGCCTGCGCGCCGCGAGCCTTGGAGCCGCTATGGTCGTGATGCTGTCAACGGGTTTTGCGTCGACGACGCAGGCCGTGGAAATCGAAAAAGCCACGTCGAGTCGCTCGGCGCGCGACGAATCGCTGCAGGCCATGCCCTGGCGCGAACTCTCGCCCGACCAGCACGCTGCGGCCAGCTACGTAGTGAAGAACACCAGCATCTATCGCCGCCTGCCGAAGCAGCAGGTGACCTGCGATCCGCAGATGTATTCGTTCTTGCTCAAGCACCCGGAAGTGATTGTCAACCTCTGGGAAGTGATGGGCGTGGGGATGATCACACTTGACCGGGTCAATGATGTTTCGTTCCGTTGCGTCGACGGCCAGGGTACGGCCTGCAACATCCACGTGCTGCACGGCACGCCGCATTTACAGATGATTTATGCGGAAGGCGTTTACGAAGGGCCGATGTTCCGCAAACCGCTCAAGGGACGTTGCCTGATCTTGCTGCGGAACGAATACCATAAAGACCGCTCGGGCAATTACGTGGTTACTTCGACGCTCGATTCATTCATTCATCTCGAGCGCACGAGCATTGAGTTGATCGCCAAGACGTTTCAGCCGTTAATCGGCAAAGTGGCCGACTTCAATTTCAGTGAAACGATGTATTTTGTCAGCAGCCTGTCGCACACGGCGTCGAAGAATCCCAGCGGCGTGGCCCGGGTTTCGCGGCGGCTGGAACGCGTGGAGCCGAACGTGCGCGACGAATTTGCCCGCGTGTCGCTCGCTGTGGGCGAGCGCGCCACAGCAAGCCGCCCGGCGGAAGGCGTGCGTCAGGCGTCGACACGATAGAACGACAGGTAGCCCCCGAGGCTGGTTGGGGAATTAGCCCTGGACCATTTCATATTGTCCGTGGCTTCCCTTCTTGAGGCGCCCTTGCTCAACGAGCGCGTCCCAAATTTCGCGCGGATACTGATTGGGCGGCGAGATAGCGACAATGCCCGACGCCCGACCGCCGCTCATCGGCCCCACGCCCAGGCTCGACTCTTGATCCAATTGCGTGAGCTTGAGCCGCTTCTTGAAGGCTTTGAACGCGCGTTTCAACTCATCCACTTCGAACGCCTCGGTACCGTGCAAGGGCTGCAAACCCGACATCGTGATGGCTCCCTGGATTGAAGACTTGCGGCGCGAATGTCCGCCGTTACTAGACCGTGCGATAAGAGAAACAGTCCGTAGCGATCTCTCTAGAATAATTGGCGATGGCGTTTTTGGCTACGACCGGACGCTAATCGTTTGCCAGCCGTACAAGTTGCTTGCCTAGATTCTCACCGTGGAACAGGCCAATGAAGGCGGCGGGGGCATTTTCCAGGCCGTCGACGATCGTTTCCCGGTACTTGATCTTCCCCTCCTTGATCCAGCCAGAGATATCGCGTTGCGCTTGCCGGTAGAGATGACCGTGGTCGAATACGAGGAATCCCTCGACGCGGGCTCGTTTGACGATCAAATTCCACAGCAACCGCGGACCTTGCGGCGGTTGCTCGGCGTTGTACTGGTCGATCTGGCCGCAAATGACCACCCGCGCATGCAGATTGATGTGTGTAAACGCGGCGTCGGAGACAGGGCCGCCCACGTTGTCGTAGAACACGTCGATGCCTTGCGGACAAGCTTCTGCAATGGCAGCAGCGTAGTCCTGCGAGTCCTTGTAGTTGAACGCCGCATCGAAGCCGAGTTCCTTCGTAAGATGTTCGACCTTGCTCGGCGACCCGGCCGACCCGGCGACATAGCAGCCCTTGAGTTTGGCGATTTGCCCCACGAGCGAACCCACGGCGCCGGCCGCCCCGGTGACAAAGACCGTTTCGCCTTCGTTCGGTTTGCCGATTTCCAGTAGTCCGGCGTAGGCGGTCAGTCCGGGCATGCCCATCACGCCGACGGCGGTCGACATGGGAGCGAGCGATGTGTCGAAGCGGTAGACGCCTGCGCCGTCGGTCAGGGCGTATTCTTGCCATCCCCAGTCGCCGACGACAACATCGCCTTCCCGATACCGATCATGCCGCGAAGCGACGACCGTGCCGACCGTGCCGCCGACCATCAACGCGCCCAGGGCCACTGGATCGGCGTACGACTTGCGATCGCTGATGCGGCCGCGCATGTAGGGATCCACGGAGAGGTAATGTGTGCGGACAAGAAATTGTCCCTCGGCCGGATCGCCCAACAGCGTTTCCACCAGGCGAAAATTTTCCGGTTCGGGGATGCCCTGTGGCCGCGAGACAAGCAAGATTTGTCGGTTTGTCATGGTCGCTTCCTTTCGTGCAACCGGTCATAATACGCCGGGATGCGACGCGAGCACAAGTCGTTTGGGACAGCGGCGATTTCGTGTTATGGCGTTGCTCGAAATTCGATAAGTCGCGACTGCCTGATGTGGAGAACCGGCGATGGAGCGAAGCGATACGGCGCCCTGGTGGTTACGCGTGTTGTTCGTCGTGGCGGGATTGGCCGCCTGGTTTTTCACGCAGTCGCTCATTGGCGCTCGCGAGTTTCAACCGGGCGCCATCGGCGACGGCGTACACGATCTGCTTGCCGCGCCGCATGCCTATCTGGTCGAGCGTCCCCAGGCGGCCAACGCCCTGTTGATCGTCAGTTCGGCCGTCATCGATTGTTTGGGAATCTTTCTGATCGCGCGCAGCGTGTTGGGCGCGAGCGTGCGACCGTTTCTCGGACTACTTTTGTTGTTCGCGATGCGCCAAGCCTGCCAATTTGTTTGCGCGTTGGAGCCGCCGGCCGGTATGATCTGGCGCGATCCGAGCGTGCCAAGTGTGCTCGTAACCTATGATGTGGCTACCGACTTCTTCTTTTCCGGGCATACCGGGTTGGCTGTGCTCGGCGCTGTGGAACTATCGCGTGTTGGAGGCCGAAAGTGGCTGGCTTTGGGCGTGGCGATCGCCATTTTCGAAGCGACCACCGTGCTGGTATTGCGAGCCCATTACACGATGGACGTGTTTACCGGCGCGGTCGCTGCGCGCTATGCGTCGATTCTGGCATCGCGCATCGCGCCTTGGTGCGATCGCATGCTGGGGAGTTTGGCTCGGCCGGCGTAGCGTGTTGCGGGGCGATTTCGGAGTGCCTGCCGAGCGTTGCTAGCGCGGCGGGCGTCGCAAACTGCTCGGCGGAGGACGCCGCGACGGGCCTGCGGCCGGCGGACCGGCGCCGCGGCGGCGATTCTTTGTCTCGACCACACCCCAGTAGCCGCCGATGATATGCGGAAACTGGCCCGGCGTTACATGGTAATGCCAGCCGCGCTGGTCGTCGTGATGTACATTGAACTCGTTGAGCGGGTGCCGAAGCGAACTCTTGGCCAACTCGCCAGCGGCTTCATAGGGCCCGTAGACAGGGAACCCGTCGAAGGCGAATCCGATCAGAGGTGAATGCGCCGCGCCGTCGTCGCACCAGGGCGATTTCACGCAGACCGGATACTTGTGATAGTGGTACAGCCAGTTGGGCGCCGGATGGCCGCAACAGCGATCGAGTCGCCAGACGGCGTCTTCATCGAGCAAATGGTCGAACGGATTGAAGAAGACAACACCGTTGACTGCGACGCCGATCGGACCCATGGGCAGCGCGTGGTCGTTGTTGTTTTCGTTTTGCATCGCCCGCCGGTCAGCGGCTTCTTTCGGAGCGAGAGGAATGTACCAGGTGTTATCGTGTTGTTGAATGTAGTTGGGGTTACCGTCGAGGCTGCGCGTGCGGTCGGGAAATGTGGCGGTCGGGTGATTCGGCAGGCCCTGACTGTGCACTACCAGGTGCTCGTCGGTAAATCGCACCACGACATTGTTCGCCACCCAGTGGTCCGTTTCGACCAACGAACCTGCCAAGTCTTTGAAACCCGGCCGCAGCCAGGCCGACATGTTGTCGGCAAACGGAGTTTCCAATCGCTCCGCTAAATAGAAGAGCCGGTCGGCATTCGTGTGATCAAACTGCGCCGGTGGTTGCGATTTGCCTTGCTGCGGCAAATAGTACCAGCGGCCGCCCAGGGGAAGCATCTGAGCGATCGCTGTGCGCGGCAGCCCCGGTTTCGCAGTCGCTTTTGGCTCGTAACTCGCCGGCGCGGGAATGCGATGCAATTGCATCTGGTCGATCCAGAATTCCGCTTGTTCACCCTTGCCCTGTCCTCGATCGAAGCCCATTGTCAGCCGCAGCCGATCGACTTCGGGGAAGGGCGTGCGGAACACCAGGTCGAACGCGCCCCATGCGGCGCGGCCCAAATTCTCGTTCGTACCGGTGTCGGCGAGGTCGCGACGGCGCTGTTCGACCAGCGCGTAGACGTGGTGGCGAATATGATCGAGCGCGGTCGTGCCGCCATCGCGAAAGAATTCGACCTTTAAATACAGGCGTTCCTGATCGACTTGAAAGCCGTCTTGCGCCAGGCCGAGCACGCGAAAGCGATACCAACGTCCTTGCTCCGCCGAAATGCCGGCCACGCCGGTCGCGACTTCGCCGGATATGCGTCCATCGCCGTTTGCATCGTCCGCCGAAAGAAAGCGCACGCCGCGGATCTTGCGATCGGTCGTGTCGTTGCCGATGGGGCCGTAGATCACGTCGCCCGCCACTTCGAATCCGCGCGGCGCCGAGGCACTCTTCGCGGCGTCGACGAGCTCGCCGTTGGGCAGAAGATTCTCCGTAGCGGACGCGTACGTGGCGATGAAACTGAGTAACGCAACCCACGGCAGGCGGGAACGAGGGGAACACGAACGAACTACCTTCATGATCATAAACACCGTAGGAATGGAACGAACTGAGAAGTGTATTGTCATGAACACCGACAGGCGGCGAAAGTTTCGCGTCCGTTATCCCTGGAATGCACGAAGGGGAACTTTTGCGGCGGAAGGCAGTGCGCTCCGTTGCCACTCCAGCATAGCGCCCACGAGCGCGGCCGCCAAGGCTTTTCGCTGCGGAGCAAACCAGCTCTACTTGCGGCGGCGTATCTGCCAGGCCTTGCGGGCAAATCGTTTCTTGAGCCGCGCGAGATGGCATTGCCGCACATCGAGACTGAAGCGTTCGCCCTGCGGCTGATCGACGAGCACAAACGGCAAGCACACTTCGACAACACGCAGTGGATAGCCTGGGCGGCGAGGGAGAAAATTGATGCACACCGGGCTCTCGGCCGGCAGTAGTTGCGAGTCGCAGCACCAGAGGAACGACGGAAACTCGTCGATTTCGTTCAGCAGCGCGACGTACATTCCGCGCCGCAGGTCTTCCGGCGCCACCGGCCTGGCGAGATGGGTCTTCGAATTGTCGAGTGTTTGGCTTTTCATCGTCGTGTCTTCAGCGCGCGGAAATGCCGCGCAGTAACAAGAGAGACGATCAAAAGCGAGAAAAGGTTCGCGGAATCGCGTCAATGTGCTTGCACGCCGGCAACCAACTCTTCGATCGTCGACGCTAGCAATTGCTCGCCGCCGAATTGCATGCCGAGGGCGCGGAGCTTGCCGGTTTCGATTTCGTGCCGGGGCCGAGTCGGGCCGCCTTCGATCGGCCCCGACGCCCCGGCAAGCTGCTGCGCGAGCGTGGCTACTTCGTAATGCGAAGTGTATCGGTCATAGCAATTGAAGACTTCGCCCGCGATGCCGTCGGCGCGAAGCAGCAACTCGACCGCACGGGCGACGTCGGCGGCATGCACTTCTTTGCCTCCTTTGCGGCAGACCACCTGCTCGCCGCGCACCACCGTAGCGACCAGGTCGAACCATTTGCTGTTCTCTATCGGATGCGCCGCTCCGTAAACGCCTGTCGGACGCACTGCGCAGATTGGATATCCCTGACCCAATCCAAAGCTGTACACGAATTGTTCGAGCGCCGCCTTGTGCGCTCCGTAGTGCGTGGTGGGAACGCAGGGGTGGCGTTCGTCGAGCGGGCGGTCGTCAAGAATCTGTTCATGCACGGCGCACGTGGAGATGAGGACGAATCGGCCCACATCGGCCGACCGAGCCGTCTCGATCAAACGCAGCGTGCCCACAACATTGGTTTCCACAAAGGTCAACAAATCACCTTCGCCGCCACGAAAACTACCACCTGGGTGATACAGCGCGCTGTGCACAATGGCATCGCAACCCGCCACCAGGGCGCGTTCGCTACCTGCGGCCGCCAGGTCGCCTTCGATCCATTCCAGCGAACCGGCGAGTGTCTCCAACCCGGTCGTATCGCTCGTGGAGCGTT
>JAGQOS010000238.1 GCA_020427265.1 Planctomycetales bacterium | reverse complement strand
CAAGAATTCCACGCTTTGGGTCGTGCTGGTCTCGGTTTGCGTAGTGCTCACGTAACCTAGCTGCGAACCGATCAGGATTTCAGCGCGATGCTTGTTCAGGCACATTAAGCGGGGAGTGGCAATCACGTTCGTATCGCCGATCGTCTCGAGCGCCGAAAGCAGCACCGACAGGCTCGAATCGAGAAACCCGACCTTGAGCCCGCCATCGCTGAAGTCGAGGTTGGCCAGGTTCGAAATCGGATTACCAGATGCCAGGCGCACATTAGCCTTGTCGCGAAGCACCTCGAAATCGACCCCCAACTCGTTGGTATCATCGAGACGCACTGAAAGTATCATCGCCTCGATCTGCACTTGCGCGGGACGGCGATCCATCTGAGCTACGATCTGGTCGATCTCCAATAAAACTGCCTCGTAGTCGCGCACCAAAACGGCCTCTTGGCCAGCGTATCCGTCGCCGCCTGCCTCATCGCCACCGGCGCCGATTCCCGTCTCGGACTCCGACGTGACACTAAGATTTCCTATTTCAGGTGTCAGCAGCGGCGTGACTAACGTCTGCAACTCCGCCGCCCGAATGTAGTTGAGCCGGTAGAGTCGGGTACTGACACTATCCACAGCACGGTTCATTTCATCGAAATCGGCAGGAGTCCCGACAAAAATAAACTGTCCGTCTCTCCGCCACACGTAGCCGGTCGATTTGAGAATCGCATCGAGCGCCGTTTCGATATCCACGTTCTGCAATGTTGCCGAAACCAAACCCGAAACGCTGCGGCTCGCCAGAATGTTCAACCCACCTTGTTCACTCAACAGTTCCAGCACCTTGCGGATGTCTTCGCCCTGTATGGTAATCGACAGAGAGTCGTCACCTTCATCGGCGGGCTTGCGAATGACCGTTCGTGGCTCCATGTCGCTGGCCCGCGGAGTATTCGCTTGTGTCACATTGCTCGGCGGGGCGACCTGTGCCTGCAAGGCATTCGCATCCGGAGCCGGAAACGGTCCCTGTCGTTGCATCTGCAATTGGCTTTGGGCCACCGCGCTTTCCGCCTGCGCCTTCGAGATCTGCTGAATCAGCGGACCGATCATGTTGAACACGTCGCCCATGCTGGTCGGGTTAAGATTGAGCGCGGGCTGCACGCCACGGTTCTGTGTGACCGGTGGCTGCGGCTGGAGTTGAGCGGCCTCGGACAAGCCGATTTGGTCGTTGGCCGCCTCGTCGGCAAAGGGAATGCGATCGCGCGGCGCCTCTTGATGACGTTCAGAAGGCTCGCCGCTAGATGCGATTGGCGGGCCTTCAAGCTTGGCAACCGTTGCATCGGGGGTAGACATCGCTACGCCAATGGCCAATGCCACACCGGCCGAGGCGAAAATCCCCAGGATCGTAATTCGCAGTAGCGTTTGCATCGGCCATCCTTGCCCGATATTCGTATCGAAACGCGTTACGTCCGACGCGCCGAATCGAATCGATCCGCCGCCGCCCGACTATAAATTCTCATACACGACATTTTCGTCGTTCTTCTCAATCTTGAGCGTGTGCTGTTTCTCACCTTGGGAAAGTACAATTTGCTGTGCTTGAATTCTCGTCACTTGAAATTCAATGGCTCGATCACCGGCACGAAACACAAACGGACGCCCTTCTGCATACGGACGGCCATTGATCATGGCGATCCTCTTTTGTGATCCTACAATCGTGCTCGTTAATCGAATTCCCAATTCGGCCGGTGTGCTTTCCGCAAAACTCTTGGATGCAATTTCTGCGGGCTGGCTTTCAACTGCCGTACTGTCGTCCGGACTTGGCTGGACAACGGCGGCACCAAATGGCTCAACCTTGTCGACACCGGGGGCGGCCGTCATCATTTGATCTTGGCTCATCCAATGGGCGACCTCGCGCCACGTGGGCGATGGTTGGCTCGGATTTACAATCTCCCGTGTCTGCGGAGTCGAAACGATGGCGGCTGCCACGGCCGCGGTGCTTGTCGAGGCCGGGCTGGTCGTGCCGTCGCTTGCCGGCAACCATTTCGCTACCAGGGGCGCCCAAAACCAAATTGCTACCACCAGAAGCAAACCCAGCACGGCGGTCTTGCCGGGTTTGGCCTTCGCTTCGCGAATCAGTTGTTCCTTGGTCGTATTCCAGTCCATGCTTGCTGAGCGAGCTGCAGCAATTAAGCCTGCGAGCTCGTCTCCCTTTCTATCGGTTCAGGGATACAAAGAACCTAATCGGAAATCTCGGAATTATCGGCAAATATCACCACACTTGCCTCACATACCACCTGGCCTGCGTCGTTTGCATCTTGTTTCAGGCTAAGATTTTGAACCCAAGCGAGTGCTGGCAAGGCATCCAGCCCGGAAAGCACCCCAAAAACCTGGTTAAAATCGCCGTGCACAGCGAATGATAGCGGCGACTGCAGCAGAGTTTTCATGGCGACGTTGTCGCCCGGATCAAACCGTTGAGTCGCGACTTGATGTTTCGCCATCAGTGCGTTGATGTCGCGATACAAGCGAGGCAACTCTTCTTCGGTTGGCGTCTCGGCAGCACAGCGCTGAACGAAGTGTTCTGCGTTTTGCAGGTCGGCCTCTAGCGCCTCGATAGTAACGGACATCAGATCGGTCGATTCGATGAAGGTTCGTTTTTCATCGATGTCGCGGCGCAAGTCCGAAATTTTCGTTTCAGTAGGCCGAAATACGAAAAAATAGAAAATTACAGCCGCAGCGGTGAGCGAGAGCGTGACCACCCAGCTATTGAGCTTCTGTTTCTTTGCCGAAATCAAGTCTTGCATGGCTGATTGTCTCTTAGGCCGCAGGTTGCCGTTCGTGCTGGTTGGCCAAGTTGCCGTCACTGGCCGAGGGCAAACGCTTCTTCTCTTCTGGTCTCAGCGGTGACTGCGGCCCTTTGACTGTTCCGTAAGCTCCGCGCAATACAATGACCGCGGAAAACGTCGCCTCGTCTAGTGCGGCCGTTTCCGATTCGGCGCCGCGTCGTCGTTCGTCGCTTCCACGTCCCAAAGAATTCTGCGAACCCGTTTCTCGCCGCGGCGATACTCTACGCTCTTCGCGCTCGATCGACTCGACCTTCGCGCTGGAGACGAGAGGGTTCTCGCTGACAGACGCCAAATAGTCGTACAGGTCACTCACATCGCCGGCGGAACCAACTATCTGGATAATCTCGATTTCGCCTACCGAATCGCGAAGCATTTGCAAATCTTCGGTTGCCGGGTCGAGGTTGGACTCGTTCGTGGCCCCCGGTCCTTCCCTCGTCTTAGACGTGGCGGCCGCGCGGTCACGCTGTTGATCGCTCAATCGTTTGGTGAAACGCACTTGTTTGAGCACGACGGATTCGGGGAGTGGGTTGATAATCGCCGCTAGCACTTGTGAGCGGGGCCATGGATGTTGCAGGTAGGCAGCCAATTCGGCGCGCGCGTCGGCCAAAGCAAGCCTCGCCTTGGTATCGGCTAGTCGCTGGGTTCGTGCCAGGGCGACATTATGATTCAAAGTGACCTGGGCGAGTTGCGATTCGAGCGCGCGAAGTGTTTGCTGCTGCATCCAGGCGCCGGCCAGAACCATAACGGCAAACCCACCTGCCGCGACCAAACGCCACACGTTCACCGTGCGGCGTTCGCTCTGTTCACGGAAGCGAACTGGCAAGAAATCTATGTGTTCGATGTTACTGCCGGCCAGGTGGTCCATTTCGCTACTCCATTCCACGCAACGCGAGACCGGTCGCGACGTCCCATTGGGATTTTCTCCCGATGGAAGCGGGACACTCGTAGCTTCGTAACGGATCACCCAACTCGCAGGGCACGCCTACTGATTCGGTGATCGACTCGACTAAAGCCTCCGAAGCCTCGCCACCGCCAATAACGACACGAACCAGGGGCTTGCCGCGAAACGTGACGCTATGATAGCGCACACACATCGCAAGCTCAGATGCCAACTGTTCGAGCACGGGACGCACGGCGTCGCGCACGCTTCGCTGCACATCGGGATCGCGCAAATCGGCGCGACGATCGCCATTGTGGCGACGCAGCGAGGCGGCCGCCGTAGTTTCCAGGTCAAGGCTGCGGCTGAGGGCCTCGTCCATTTGCGAACCACCCACATCAACGTATTTACAGAACAAAACGTGCGCGCCTTCGGCAATAATGATGGCGGTGCGTGTCGCACCGACGTGAACAAACATGGCTCTTTGGCTATGGTCCTCGTCGCGTCGAAACTGACTTACGTAGCAGCGCACCAAGGCGACCGGCTCGGCGTCGACGGCAATCGGCTTCAGTCCCGCATCGACGAGCGCAATTAGTCGTTGGTCGATGGCGGGTTGGTGCGCGGCCATGACAATGACTTCACGACGCATCGAATCGCCCTGACGAACATCGGCCGCGTTAATGAATCGGGCTTCTGCCTCGTTAACCGGAAACGGCAAACGACCGGCGGTCTCCTGAAATACAAGCCGCTCGAAATCTTCTTCGGGGCCCTTGGCGATGCGAATATTCTGAACGAAGAGTTCACTACCCCCCAGACACACAACCGCCGCTTTACCGCGAAACCGGCGTCCTTCACGGGCGGCTCGAATCGCCTCGGTGAGCTGCCGCGATTGTTCGTCGGGCAACAGGCAGTCGAGGTCTGCCGGCAAATCCCACCGCACGGCTTCGACAATCTTTCGCCGCTCGGCGTCGAACTGCACAAGCTTCAACGAGCGACTACCAATGTCGACACCGATCGGTCCGTATTTCGTTTTTAGGGGAAGGCTGACCATTTTGCATTTAAACCCAAAAGGAACATCGAATTTCGCCGGCCCAGAGGATTCGCTACCATGGTTTCGAATCGCTCAGAGGTGTTATGCCAGATCGGATCAGGGCGCCGTATCTTCTTGAACCGAATCCGTCCCGTCCTGTGTGGGTAACGGCGTCGTCGACTCGACATTGTTTTGGTAGTTGGAATCGTAGTACACAGTATCGTGCGAACCGAACGCCTCCGCATCGCTTAGCGACGTCAAAGGGCTTCTCGCCTGTAGCTCTTGAATACGAGGCAAACCAGTTACAGGATTGATCTGCGTCGATTGGTATCGCCTGTTTGTTCCACCGCCGGCCGAGAGCCAGATGGCTGTCGCATCGGTCCTCGTCGTTTCCCCCAGCGGTCCGAACTCCAGGTCGGCAACTTCGGCTCCGGCGCCTGCCGTACTTCGCACGCTGTGCAGAGCAATTGCCATCCGAACAAACGGCAGGTTGGTAAGATCAAAGGTCCAGCGTTTGCCGTCCGCGCTTACGGTCGCCGAGGAACCGGTAGGCGGATCGGGAAGAATGTCGAGCGCGGCGTTGGCGCCGGAGTGCACCAAGTAGTAGACGTTGTTCGTTGTGTCGAACGTAACCTGGTACGAAGTGTTGTTCGAAATCGCCAACGATCGAGCGTATTCCAGATCGGCAGCCAAACTGCGAGATGCGGCGGCGAGCTGGTCCGGCGCCGAAGCCGACATGGAAGGTGCGATAAGCGCAACAGCGATACCAACAATCGTAAGCACGATCATCAGTTCGACAAAGGTAAACGCGAAACGCTTTTTCGTGTTGGTTGCCGACATCCTGTTATCCGTCAGTTCGCCGGCAACAGGCGTCGTTATTCTGGTGAAACGACGACCCGGATCTTGCCGGATTTGAGCAGCGTGTTTTGTTCCCGCATGAGCGCCTTGATTTCGCGCAATTCGTCAACGATCTCTTTTCGCTGCGTAATCGAATTGGCGAATGGTTGGCCCGTCACCGCCGGAGGGGCGGCGTTTCCGTGCCGATAAAAGCTTAGCACGCAACAAAATAAGACGTTCGCACCGACCAGCAAGGTCCAGCGATTCACGAGTTGCCGCATGTTGAGTATCCCTTTCAAACGGTTGTGCCGATTCTTACGTCGCACATGGAGACGTAAACGACGCCGATTATCGCAAAATACGAGGATTGAACCAGGGCGACTCGCTACGAACTACGGCCGATTGAGCAAGTACGTGCGAGTTGCCGATCCGAAGAAGGGAATGGGTGGCAGATCGTCGGGAGCTTCGGCGCCCGCCTCAACCGCGGGAATGAGCTGCATTTCATAGCGCACCCACACCTGACGCATGCCGGTTGAGGCGCCATGAATTGTCTGCGCCCAAGCAAGGTTGTCCCACGCAATCGTATTCGCCAAAAACCCGTTCCATTCGGCCTCCGAAGGTAACACACGGCGCTCGAAGCGGAGGCAAGGGCGAAGTGTCGCAAACCCGGGTGTCGTCGCTCCCGTCACGGTTGCCGTACGTAGCTGGTCGGCGAGGATGACGACGTCGGAAGCGGAGTCGCCCTTCAGGCTTGCTAGCAGTGATTGCCAAGCAAATTCGTCGCTGGTCGCCGGCGTCGCGTTCATATTGCTGCGCGATGTCAGCTCCCATAGTTCGTGCGGGTTCGCCGGATTCGTCGTGAATATGACTAATTCACTTACCAAAGGCGAACCATCGGGGTTCGCAGCCGCGCCCTCCGGGCTCCAGACTACAAGCGAATCGGGAAAACGCCAGCCGCCTTCGGTTTCGCCGACGACAAGGCAGGAGGGAAATCCGTTGCTAGCATGCGACTGACTCACGGTATCGCGGATGCGTTGCGATACCACACGTCCATACAGGGCGGCGGTCGAATAACCGTTACTGTATTCGCTGCCATCTTGGACAGCGCTGGCCAGAATGCCCAATGACCCCACGATCATGGTCATGATCGCCAGCGCCAAGATCAACTCGATCAAGGTAAAACCGGCTCGGCCACGCGATTGACATGAAATTGTACGCATCGCACCTGTCCGTTAGATTTCCGGAATGTAGGTGAAAACTCGACGCGACCTGGCGACCTCGCGTTCGGTACCATCGAGCGCGACACGCAGAATGACTACTTCGATAGCGCGCATCGAACTGGTCGCCCCACTGGCAAGCCGGACCGAAGGATCATCCTCGTCCACGTAGTACACTTCCACCTGCTGCTTCCACCGGTCTAGATATCCATCCTCAACGTAGAAGTTAGGGTGCCGTAGATTGCCGTCGCCATTATCTTTTCCGATGGGAATACCCGAAGGCGCCTCGGGCGGCGACGCGACGAACCCGTTGAAGTCGTCGGTATCATTGTAGATCGAGCGTCCCGGCGCTGCCGTTTCGGCGGCCGATGGTCCTAGCCAGGCCTGATAGGGGTCTCCGCCCGGAATGACGTAGCTGAGCCCCAAGGCTTCATCGATAATCTGCTCCGCCATGGCTTGGCCAATCGCATACTCAACTGTCGATTCGGTGCCTTGGATGGCGCTGGCCAGGCCCAGCGAGAGGGCCGTCGCAGCCATCGCTGCGATTCCCAACGCCACGACCGCTTCGAGCAGTGTGAAGGCGCAACGAGCCCGATACCGGCCGCGATTTACTGCGGTGACAGGAACAGATTCCAAAGGGCCGCGTGG
>JAGQOS010000237.1 GCA_020427265.1 Planctomycetales bacterium | reverse complement strand
GCGCGTCGCCTTCGGCGTCACCGATTCGGCCTTCATCATGGGCAGCATGGGGTCGGTCGTGGGTGAGCGGCTGACGCGCCTGATCGAGCGGGCAACCGAAGAGAATCTGCCACTGATTATTATCAGCGGTTCCGGCGGCGGCGCCCGCATGCACGAAGGCATCTTGTCGCTCATGCAAATGGCCAAGGTGTCGGCGGCCCTGGGGCGCTACGATCAAGTGGGCGGATTGTTTATCTCCGTGCTGACCAATCCCACGATGGGCGGCGTGGCGGCCAGCTTCGCCTCGCTAGGCGATCTCGTGTTCGCCGAACCCAAGGCGCTCATTGGATTCGCCGGACCCAGAACGATCAAAGCGACGATTCGCATCGAGCTGCCCCCCGGTTTTCAAACCAGCGAATTCCTGCTCGAACATGGGTATATCGATCGCATCGTGCGGCGCTGCGATTTGAAGAGCGAAATCGCCCGGAGTATCGATTATTGCGGCAAGTAGTCGGCAGCGATAACGGCAAGCAGCGCGGCGGAACGAATTTAATCGCGCCGGCTTCCGCGCGAGCCGACTTTGCCATGTGAATTCAAGGAGTTCGCCGGATGGGGCTAGCCGACAAGCTGAAGTCGATGTTTAAGGGCAAGTCCGATGTCTTCGCGCGCTTCGAACTGCTACGCGAAGCAATTTCGGGCACCATGTCCAAATTCTACAAAGCGCGCAACCGCGAAACGCGACAGATCGTCGGCCTGAAAGTCCTCGATAAGAAACAGACCGAACAGCTCATGGCCCGCTTTCCCGGCTTGAAAAAGCCGTGCGAAGGTGAAATCGCCATGAAGATGGATCACCCGCACATCGTGAAAACCTTCGAACACGGACTAACGACCAACGGCGAACAATACCTGGTCATGGAGTTTCTCGAAGGACCGGGCCTGAACTCGGTGATCATGAGCAAAGATGCGAGGCTCGACGGGCGCCGCCTGAACCTGTTGCGACAAGCGGCCGACGCGCTGCAATCGGTTCACGATGCTGGGTATATCCATCGCGATGTTTGCCCGCGTAACTTTGTCGTCGATCCGCATCTGCAGAAGCTCACGTTGATCGACTTCGGACTCACCGTGCCGGCAACGCCCGACTTTCAAAAACCAGGCAATCGCACCGGCACGCCTAGCTACATGTCGCCGGAAGTCGTCCGCCGAAAGCCGACCGACAAACGCCTCGACATTTTCTCATTCGGCGTCACGGCCTACGAACTGTGTACCGGCCAGTTGCCGTGGGAAGCCGGTAAAGACGGCCAGGCCGCCATCGCTCGCAGCAGCGTGGACCCCACTCCGGTGGAACAATATCGGCCCACGATTCACCCCGAGCTGGCCAAAGTGATCATGGCCTGCCTTTCCACGAATGCCGACGCGCGGCCGCAAAGTTTCGCGGATTTTTCCCGCGCGATTCGCCATCTGACGAGCGAAGACGCCTGATCGCCCGCTCCGCAGCTTCCAATCGCGATCACAACTCGCTGTGACGACTAGAGTTACGCGATTCCCCGCTTCCCGATGCCATCCACTTGAGCGACAATCACTCGGTATGGCGAAGTACGCCAGGAAACGTCGGTGCGCCTTCGAATCGGCCGAACAAGATCCGGATCCAACCGTCGGCGCCGTACCACACGCGGGAATTCCTGCGTCGTCCAGCTCTTGTCCAGATTCGCTGGAGTCGATAAATTAAGCTGTTTGGCAAGAAACGGAGTTTACCGTTTGGCGCCATTCTGAGCTAATATCTTGCAGGCTGACTGGTTTGATCATCGTCGGCCTGATCCATAAATTCATGCCGCCCGAGCGGCCGCATCCACAAAGGATCTACCGATGACGATCGATAAAAGCCTGAAAGTGCGCCGCGGAGCAAACTCCACCCGCAGCGTTTTGACCCGCCAGGAACGATTGACCAAACTCAAAGAATCCGATCGCTGGTCGGAAGGCGACAGCCCGCTCGGCTTGCCCAAGGTGCGCGTCCAAAAGCTCGTGATGAAAAAGAAGAAGAAGAAGGAAGAGCCCGAGAAGGAAGACGACAAGAAGAAGAAGAAGTAGTCGTCGGCCTCAATTTCTCTGTTTCTCGGCGCCGCTCTATTTCTCGGCCGTTGATGGTTGGCCGTGGTGTGAGGCGCCTCGTTTGCTTCCGCCGCGCGGTACGTTACATCAGCCGCCAGTCGCCCGACGCGACAACGTAGACGCCCAAGACCAAATTGGTCAGCGCATGCGCGATGACGCAATTCCACAGGCTTTTCGTGCGCAGCATCAGCCAAGTGATCGTGCTGAACCAAACGAATGAGGCCAACAGTTCGCCTGGATGCATGAGCATGGGCACCGCCGTGCCGGCGATCAGCGCCGCGCGATTTACCTGGCCGACCGGCACGCGCCACCAGGTTTCATCGACGAAATAGCGCATCAAGAAGCCGCGCAGAAAGAATTCCTCGGCCAGGGCGACAACGATCACCAGGCCGAAAAAGCGGATGCCCAGAAACGTGTACGCCCAGAGCGGCTGGGCTTTCAGTTCGACGAGCGGATTGAACCCGCTCCGCTGTGGCGCGGCGCCAAAGTCGTAGCTCCAGGCCGGATCCGACAGCACGCGCCGGGCGACCGGTTCGATCACCTGATGGACAAGCTGCTGGAAGAGCCGCGTTTCGATTTCAAGCCGACAAATGCCGATCCAGACCAGGCCCCCTAGAATTCCGATCACGACCGACAGCATGCTGAACCGGCGGGCGAACGTCCGGTAACCCGGCCAAACGAAGGCGATTGCTAACGTGGTCAGCGCGATCTTCGCCGTATAGACGTAGGGGTAGAACGCATACTCGATGCGGTTCGTGTTGGGCACATTGGGGCTGGGCTTGGTCGGTTCGAGCGAACCGACGAGCATAAAGACAATGAAGGGGGCCAGGAACACGATCCACGGATACCGCGCAAGAAACCCTGCCGGCAGCGGGTTGGCAAGCTCCTCAGACGTCGGTGCCGATTGCGAGGGATCGTTCATGGAAATTCACTGCGCCAGCCGCGGCGCCAACGAACTGCGGGGTTCTCACTGAGCTGCTAGCATGACGTCATGCCGCGCCCACCCCTTGTAGTGGCGAGCACCGTGCCGGTCAACCGCGAACCGTTTGTATGTCGGGCTAGTACATGCCAAATTCGGGCTAAAATTTTGCCAAATCCACTTAATCCGCACTAGCCGATTTGACGAAACGAGATACAATAAAGGGTCTGCACCCACCTTAGATTGCCTAGTCGTCAGGGAAGACGGAATTCTGGCAAACAGTCGATTGGGCTGGCACACTTGCCGAGCGGCAAGCACCCCCTGTGAACTGTTGCTGTTTCGTCTGCGCGAAAACAATGAACGTTATCGGCGCTCCGGTTACTTCAGGATAATCACATGAGTATTGCAAAGCTACGCAACATTGGCATCTCGGCCCATATCGACTCGGGTAAGACCACCCTGAGCGAGCGCATTCTGTACTACTCGGGCCGCATCCATCGGATCCAGGAAGTGCGCGGCGGCGATGGCGGCGCGACCATGGACCACATGGATCTCGAGCGTGAGCGTGGCATCACGATTACCAGCGCCGCAACCAGCCTGGATTGGAACGGGCATCCGATCAACCTGATCGACACGCCGGGCCACGTCGATTTTACCGTGGAAGTCGAGCGCAGCTTGCGCGTGCTCGACGGCGCGGTGCTCGTGTTGTGCGCGGTGGGCGGCGTGCAAACGCAGTCGATGACGGTCGATCGCCAGATGAAGCGCTACCACGTGCCGCGATTGGCGTTCATCAACAAAATGGACCGCACCGGCTCCAATCCGTTCAAGGTCGTGGACCAAATCCGCGAAAAGCTGCATAGCGACGCCATCCTGATGCAGTACCCCATCGGCAAGGAACAGGATTTTGAAGGCGTCATCGATTTGATCAAGATGAAAGCCGCCTACTTCGATGGCGAACAGGGCGAAACGGTCCGCTATGCTGACATTCCGGCCGAACTGGCCGACGAAGCGCACGACGCCCGCCAAAAGATGCTCGAATCGCTGTCGATGTATAGCGACGACCTGATGGAAATGCTGCTGGGCGAAGAAGAGATCGGCGAAGATCTGATTCATAAGATCATTACGCAGAGCGTCAAACTGCAAGAAATGACGCCGGTCTTCATGGGCACGGCGTATCGCAACAAGGGCGTGCAACTGCTGCTCGACGCCATCACTCGCTACCTGCCTTCGCCGTTGGAGCGCGAGATCAAGGCCAGCCCGGTCGACAATCCGGAAGAAGAGATCGTGCTCAAAGCCGATCCGGCCGAACCCTTCGTGGGCATGGCGTTCAAGATCGTCGACGATCCGTACGGCCAATTGACCTTCATGCGCATCTACCAGGGCACGGTCAAGAAGGGCGAGATGTATTTCAACCAGCGCACCACGCGAAAAGAACGCTTCAGCCGCATCGTGCGGATGCATTCCGACCAGCGCGAAGAAGTCGACGAGGCGAAAGCCGGCGACATCGTCGCCATCATGGGCATCGACGCCGCCAGCGGCGATACCTACGCCCACGAACACAAGGTCTGCGTGCTCGAATCGATGTTCGTGGCCGAACCGGTCATCAAGATGTCGGTCCAGCCCGTTACCCGGGGCGCTTCGGACAAAATGGCCAAGGCGCTCGAACGCTTCCGCAAGGAAGATCCCACGTTCCGCGTGATGACCGACGAAGAGACCGGTGAAACGTTGATCGCCGGCATGGGTGAGCTGCATCTGGAAATCTACATCGAACGCATCCGCCGCGAGTACGGCGTGGAAATCGAAGTGGGCGCGCCTAAGGTCAGCTACCGCGAAGCGCCGACCGTGGCCGCCGAATACGCGTATACGCACAAGAAGCAGAGCGGTGGTTCAGGCCAATACGCTCATATCGTTGGCAAATTCGAACCGATTCCGGAAGATGCGCCGGAAGAGGAAGATCGTGTTTACCAGTTCGAAGAGAACATCGTGCAAGGCCGCATCCCGAAGGAATACATTCCTTCGGTCGACAAGGGCTTCCGCGATTCGCTCTCCAAGGGGCCGTTAGCCGGCTTCCCGATCGAAGGTGTCAAAGCCTATCTCGAAGACGGCAAGTATCACGATGTCGACAGTTCCGACATGGCCTTCCAAATCTGCGCTCGCGGGTGCTTCCGCGAAACCTTCCTGAAGATGAAACCCGTGCTGCTCGAACCGTGCATGAAGGTCGAAATCGAATGCCCGACCGACTTTCAGGGCAACGTCGTGGGCGACGTTTCCAGCCGTCGTGGCGTCGTTAGCTTTACCGAAGTCAACGGACCCATCACAGTCATCTTGGCTGAAATTCCGCTGGCGGAAACGTTCGGCTATTCCACCGACCTGCGCAGCATGACGCAGGGGCAGGGAACGTTCAGCATGGAATTGGCTCGCTACAAGCGTGTGCCCGCTTCGCTGCAGGAAGACATCATCGCCGAAAAGAAGAAGCAGCAGCTCGTCGGCGCCAAATAGGCTCGCGGCAGCTTCTCCGCCCAACGATGCCCTTCAATTTTGTCCGAAGCGCTCCTGCATGCGCTCCAACTTGGCGTGCCCCACGGTCAAGGGGAACTGGCCGCGATCGCGGTTTCGATTCGCGAGCGCATCTCGGCCGCAATTCGCTCGCGTTGCTCGCCCGCGCTGCGGCGCAACGCCATTTGATAGTAAATCTTGGCCACGCCCGGCTTGCCGGCGGCGAGCAACTCGCGCGCTTTGGCTAACTGTAACTCGATGGCCGTCGACCGGTCCTCAGGCTCACCAGCCTCGCGCGTGAGCAGCTTGACCAGATCGGTCTTCGGGCGCTCCGGCTTCGGAGATGTAGCCGTCTCGGTGGCTCGAAGGTGCGGAGCCGTCGCCAACAACGGCTGTCCAACGCGTTGTGCGGCCGCTTGGCGCAACAGCATTTCGTCCATGGCCTCGAAATCGTGAATCCAGACACGAACCGACGTGTTGGCCGCGCTCGCCTGAGATCCAATGGCGCGGTTGCCAAACAGCGGCCCTGGCAGCAGCGGCACACCGAATTGGCTCGCGCCGGAACTCGACGAGTTGATGCCGCCTAAATAGGTCGCGCCCCGATCAGGAACAAGCACGGTCGTGCCAACGCCAAAAAACTGAAACGTGGGCAATTGCACGGTCGTGGCGGGCTGCGATTGCGCCATCGTCGTCGCAGCGCACGAAAGTACGGCGACAAGGGTAACGCACAACAACGGCAGAAACGATCGACGCATCATGCCTTCCCTGAAAATGGAATGATTTCGGCCGCGCGAGCCTGCACCCGCCGATTCGAATTATATCAATTCGGCGCGGATCACCCAACGAGTTTCGACACACGGAGCGATTGGCGCTAGGGAAACTTGAGTTTCAGCACAAATTTTCGCCAATCGCTTTCAAATTCCTCCATATCGGGATTGCCCAAAACGGCCACCAACGAGGCGTAGCCGCTCGGGTCGCGGCGATGGTTCTGGTGAAACCGCCGGTAAAACGCCCGCAACAGGCCGCGCTCTTGCAAGTAGTAGCAAAGATACCGGGCCTGAGCGTAGTTCGTGCCCGGATCGGCATGATAGAACTCGGCATTCGAAGTCGCGCACAGTGTGCGAAACGTCGGCACGGCGTCCGCGCGAATTGCTCGTTGCAGACCGGCCAACCGCCAATTCGTATATCCGGTAATCTTGCCTTCGCGATCGCCGCACTGCTCGTACAACGATCCGAGCCCTTCGTTGAACCAGGCCGGGCAGTCGCGAAAGTTGGCCTCGACGAAAGGATGCACAATCTCGTGCACCAGCGTGCCGCCCCCGGTCGAGATGTTCATCACGAGCGCATCGTCGTGCGAGGAATAGTAGCCAAAGGGCGTGCCAGGTTTCTTGCCGAAGAGCTTCTGATTCAGACGCTCGTAGCTGGCTTTGTCCTTGAGCAGCCAGATGGTCAGAATACGCGTCGGTTCGCGTTCAAAGTACGAGGCCTTCAATCGATCGACGGCCCAGCGAATCGTGCCCGTGGCCCAACGCCGCACTTCGGCTTCGCTGCCGTTGCCGACCACCACGAACGGCGCCTCGACAACATAATGCAATTCTTCGTCCGCCAGCCGGCGCTGCAGTTGGCGAATATGCTCGTCGTAGTCCTTTGCGGCGCCCCTTTCGGTGCGCGTGGAAGCGGTCGGTTTTTCACTCGGCGGCGCGAGCGGTGCTGCGGACGACGAGGAAAGCGACAGGCAGCAACCGGAGAAGAGCAGGAACTGGCAAAGCCGCACGACTGGTACCTTTCGGGGCGAAGTGACGAGGCCTCTCCCCTATAGACGAAGCCTAAGCCCGAAAAGTTCCCATCGGTTCGCCAATTCAAGCGATTTAAATGAAGCTCGCGCGGCGAGTTCGTTCGAGTCGAACTTAACTATGCATTTCCGGCGACGCTTTTGCGACTAT
>JAGQOS010000236.1 GCA_020427265.1 Planctomycetales bacterium | reverse complement strand
CGTTTGTACTCGCTGACCGAACGTAAAGGCCGCTTGGAGCCCGGGCTCGATGCCGATATCGCCGTCTGGGATCCGGAAGCGTCGTTTGTCGTCGAAGAAGGCTCGATTCTGCATCGGCACAAACTCTCACCGTATACGGGCCAGAAACTCGACGGTGTTGTCAAACGGACCTACGTTCGCGGTCGGCTTGTGTACCAAGACGGCCAGATTCTCGGCCCGCCTCGCGGCAAGTTATTAACCGCTTAGACACCACATCGCTGGGCAGATTCGACGTCTTGCTCCCTGCGTCTGTGGCGGAGATAATACGAGTAAATCAACAAACTTGCCCTTAGACGCCTGCCATGCCCTGGCCCGCTTCCAATACCAACGGCTATTCTCCCTCGCTCTTTAAGGCGTGGACCACGTCGGGCGTCGTGCACGGCGTCGCTCTCGGGTTCCTGGCCGTTAGCGGCGCGACATTCATGCGGGTGAACATGGCGTCGCGAAGTGGAGAAATTCAGTTGGAAGCTTCTATGAGCGTCCAGGTGGCTGAGCCCGAACACGAACAGGAAGGCGATGTTCCGGTCGTCGTCATGCCCCAAAGCGTGCAGATCGCCGCACAAGAGTTTCGATTCGAACCGACGAATCTGGCGCCGGTTGCCGCGCCGGCGCCGCGTAAGATTGAACTAGCACGGGCCGAACTGCCGCGGCAATCCACCAGTGCCGCCGAGCCTCACCTCGAGTCGACGCAACCACGGCCAAGCCAAACGAAGGCGATCCCGCGCGCCGAACCGCTTCCCGCCACGCTTTCGGCAACGGCGATCGAAGCGGCTGCGGAAACAACCGGGCCCGATTTTCGCGACAATCCTCCACCGGTCTATCCCACAGCCGCCTATGCGGCAAAGCTGGAAGGAACCGTTCTGTTGGAATTGACCGTGGCGATCGATGGCCGCGTGTCGCAGGTTCACGTGCTTCGTTCAAGCGGCCACGCAATTCTCGATGGCGCCGCCGTCAATGCGGTGAAACAATGGCGCGGCGCACCGGCGCGCCTTGATGGACGGCCCGTGGAAACGACGGAAACGTTGCCGATTCGCTTCCAACTCCGTTGACAGTCCGATGGATCGATCGATGTTTTATCTCTCATTTGTCGTCGCTATCGTGGGAGCTGTCCTCGTTGCCTTGGGCATCGTGAGAGCGATGCGAAAGAAATGAGCGACAATCGCGTCGCAGTTCCACAGGACAAGAATCCCCACGACCGGCTTCGCGTCACAGGAGCATCAAGGTTTGCTCTGGCACTCCTCCGCAGCCATCGCAGGAATGATCTCGTTGACGATGTCCATTGTGCTGATGATTCCCACCACGCGTCCCAAGTTATCGACGACCGGCACGCGATGAATGTGGCTGGAGTACATGATCGCACTCACATCGAGCAAGGAGTGATGCTCCGATACGGTGATCGCCGGCGATGTCATGCAAGCAACCACGGCATTGCGCTCTGACGATTGCGTCGTTCGCGCCGCGTCTTTCTGGCTAAATACACCAACGCAAGTTCCTTCGCTGGAAACAACAGGCGCTCCCGAAATCTTGTGCTGGTGCAACACCTCCAAAGCCGCGTCAACGTCATCGTTAACACACAGCGTGATAACCGGCGTCTGCATTACTTGAGACGCTCGCTTCGTGGAAAAGTACTTTCTAACCGGTGACATGGTCTGCCTTCGATTCGAATTGGCGAGCGGCGTAATGGGCAATGATGGCAATCAGCTCGTCGCGTTTTACAGGCTTGGTCGTGTAGTCGTCACAGCCGGCACCCAAGCATTTCGCTCGATCCGTGCTCATGGCGTGAGCGGTGAGCGCGACAATAGGCCCGGTGTAGTCAGCTTCGCGCAGGCGTCGCGTTGCCCCGTAGCCATCGAGCACCGGCATCTGCATATCCATTAAGACCACGTCGAACGGCCTGCCGTCGGCACAGGCTTGCATGGCAGCGTCGAGCGCGATCTGGCCATTCTCAGCGACGACGACCTCGGCGCCGGCCTTCTTGAGAACGAACGAAATCAAACGCTGATTGTCCGGGCCATCTTCGGCCAACAGCACGCGGCAATCGAGTTTGGGAACTTCGCGAGGCTTGGCGGCGGGCGCGGCGACCGCAGTCGCCAAGTTCGTCGCCATACGAACACCCGCCAGCGAGCCGGTCGCAACCGTCAACGTGAACGTGCTGCCGGCCCCAATCTCGCTGCGTACGCGAATTGTCCCACCCAGAAATTCCGCCAACCTCTTACTAATGGTCAAGCCAAGCCCCGTGCCGCCAAACTTGCGCGTCGTCGAAGTATCGGCCTGAACAAAGGGCTGAAACAACTTCTCCATCTGGTCTGGCGACATGCCGATTCCGGTGTCGATGACATCGAACTCCAGTTGCGACTCGCTGCTTTCCTTGTGGATCGTTCGCGCCACGACACGAATAGCGCCCAGTTCTGTAAACTTGATGGCGTTGCCCAGCAAATTGATCAAGATCTGACGCAAACGCGTAGGGTCGGATTGAATGTGTTCCGGTACGGGGCCGTCGAATTCGACTTCGATCGGCAAGGCCTTCGACTTCGCCCGCACCTGCATGAGTTGCACGACGTCTTCCAGTATCTTTCCGGGACAGCATTCGCGTTGCTCGATTTCGAGCCGTCCAGCTTCGATTTTAGACAGATCGAGAATGTCGTTGATGATTTCGAGCAGATACTGCCCGTTTCGATAAATCGTCTGAAAGGCTTCCAAACGATGCGGCGGCGCGTGTTCGACATCCTCTTCGGAGAGAAGCACTTCGGTGAATCCAAGAATCGCCGTCATCGGCGTGCGAATCTCGTGAGACATGTTGGCGAGGAACTCGCTCTTCGAATGGTTGGCGACCTCTTCCGCCGCGGCTGACAGCCGATAGTGCTCCAACAGCCGGTGCATCCTCGCCACGTTGCGCACACGCGACTTGAGCACAACTTTGCTAAACGGCTTGGCGATGAAGTCGGCCGCCCCTAAGCGAAACGAATCCTCGATCACGGCGTCGTCGCAGCGCGAGGTCACCATGATGACAGAAATATCGCGAGTCCGTTCGCTCGCCTGGATTTGCTGTAGCACCTCGTGTCCGTAGAGGCCCGGCATTTCGTAGTCGAGCAACACGAGATCCGGCTTCTTCTCGTGAATCAGTGCCAACGCTTCGCGTCCGTCGCGTGCTTCGCGCACCAAATAATTTTCATCTCGCAAGATATCCGCCGTCTGAGCGCGAATGACGCCCGAATCGTCGACGACGAGCACTTCGAGCTGCCGGGCCAACAGAAGATCGCTCGACGGCATTGCGACTTCGAACGCGCTGTCGCGCACCTCACTCTTGGAGGCATCGCCTCTGGAGTGTGAATTCGTTCTGCCGTTTGCACTCATCGTATCGTCGTCCTCCGGTATTCCAAACGTAGTCCTGCCAACCACGTTACGAGCGAAATCACGGTGGCGACTCTGCGTCAATGTCCAGCACGAACGGGCCGCTCCTGCGCACATTGGGCTTGAGCCGCATTTTCGTTACGAAACGAGCGAACAGGACGATCATCCTTCGATCGAACTGACAAGCCATCTGGGCAGGGGTCGCCAATGCTGCAGGATTGCCGTTATCAAGGGCGTTGAAAAACAAGCATGACCAGTCCCGTGCTGAGCCGAATCGAGGCGTCAGCGCGGTTTACGGGGCCGCTTGGCTCGCCGCCGCTTCGAGATAAGCGACAAGGTCGAGAATCTCGTCCTTCGTCAAACGGTCGAGCGTTCCCTGTGGCATGGGTGAAACGAGGGAAAACTGTTGCGACTCCACCTCATTGCGCGGCACGCGCACATTGCGACTCGGATCGAGCGGATCCGGCGATAGCACTAGGGAAGCGTCGTCGCCGCCGAGCAACATGCCCGAGTGGACCGCGCCACGAGCCGTGACCACGACAAGGTTGCGATACTTATCATCGACCACCTTCGATGGGTTAATCATCGAATCGACCAGGTCGCGGCGGCCAAAGCGGCGCGCGACCGATGTCAGATCGGGCCCCACTTGCCCTCCCTCGGCGCCAACGCGATGGCAACCCGCGCACTGCGCGACAGCAAACACACGCTTTCCGTTCGCCACATCACGCGGTTCGCCCACGTTTTCGAGCGACCCGACCAGATCATCCAACTCCCAACGGCGAACGAACGGACGCGACTCCGCCTCGTCCACAGCTTTGGTCTGAACGGGCGCCGGTGGTTCGAGTAGCGTGGCAAACGTCGCCCGCTGTTCATCGCTTAGTTTGGCGATCGCATCTTCGCGAATGTGGCCGATCACCTGCGGCACATAGCGGGCGCCGTGAAAGCCGTCCGCCTCGCGCAGGTAGACGAGGAATTCGCGACGCGTCGCATCGGTCCAACCGAGTTTCGTCTGGCTCAGGCAATACAAATAGTGAATTTTCTCTCCTTGGGTCGCCGCCTTGCGCAAGAGCGATAGGATGCGCTGCGGGGCCTGCGGCTCTGCAAGATAAACGAGCAATTCAGCGCCGAGTTGATTGACCAGGGGCGATTCATGTGGAAGCAGTCGCCCAACGACTTCCAACGCATCGCGCCTCTCGTCGCTCGTCGGCGATCCCAGACGCAAGAACACAAGCGAGTAATCGCGCAGCAGCCAAACGCATTGTTCCTCGTCCGGCGTCTGGTTGGCGAAATGCTTCAGCCGCAACAGCAAATCACTTTTTACATCCTTCGATCCCACGCGGGCCAAGGCCATAAGCGCCGTCAATGCCGTTTTCGCATCGTTTTCCGCAAGCGCCCGGTCAGCCCAGCCTTTTGGCGGCTGCGCTTCGAGGGCGACGCGGGCTGCGTGCCGGGTAAAGGCGTCGGCACTACCGAGATGCGGCCAGGCGGCGTCGACCGCCTGCTCATCGACGCGGCCATGGAATACTTCGAGGTCGCGGCGCATCTTTCGCCATAGCGTCGCGTTCAATTCGTTGTGCG
Source organism: Planctomycetales bacterium (assembly GCA_020427265.1). GTDB lineage: Bacteria > Planctomycetota > Planctomycetia > Pirellulales > JAGQOS01 > JAGQOS01. Next base: position 2,477 of record JAGQOS010000236.1, on the reverse strand, counting down.
GCTCTTCCGATTGGTCGGCGGCGTCGAGAATTTGTTCGATGTCGGATCGCTGGCCCACAAACTGCACCCGATACAGCCCCGACTGCGTTTTCCGCCCGCCGGTCGTGAAGTACATCGCGCCGTCGGGACCGAAGGCCAGGTCGGTCACGTTCAGCGGCCGGCCGCGCAAGAACGTTTCTGCGCGGGCCTGGTAGGTCGACATATGCGGCGTGAGGTGAATCGCCAAAATCCGCCCGTACGCCCAATCGAGAATGAACAAAGCCCGGCGATACGGTTTGGGAAAGTTGCTCGCATGCCCAAACTGCACGGCCGTTGGTGAAGCGAGGCCGATGTCGATCGTGGCCGGCAGGCTGTCAGGATACCAGGCGGGCCATTTGCCAATGCCCTGCCGCCAGCCGTAATCGGCGCCCGAAACGATATGGTTCACGCGGCACGGCCGATACCACGGCAGGCCGGCGTCCCATTCCATGTCGGCGTCGAACGTGAACATCTCGCCATGATCGTTGAAGTCGATGCCGAACGGATTGCGAAATCCACCGGCCACAATCTCCCAACGCTGGCCGTCTTCGTCCGTGCGAATCACGTGGCCTGCCGGCGGTAGCACGCCGAAGTTGAACAGCGTGTCGTTCCAGCGACAAGGCAAGAGCCGATCAACCGCGTAATCGCGCAGCGGCGACTCTGCGGGATTAAAATCTGCGGGAAGCTTCACATCGTTGCCGCAGATCAAATAGATACAGCCATCGGGCCCCAGTGCCAGGTCGTTGCGGCCATGGCCCACGTTGCCCGGCATTTCGCGCAACAATTTGACTTCATCGAACTGATCATCGCCGCTGGTATCGGTCAGGCGATAAAGGCCTTTGCTGTTATTGGCGTTGGCAAAGAGCCGGTCACCCACGAACAGCAGGCCGCGACATTCGAGCAGCGTATCGTTGATCGCCTCCAGGCGTTGCGAACCGCCGGGCTCGTTAGAAAGCGTGAGACGAAGCAGCCCCTTGTCTTCCCGGGCCAGAATGATGCGGCCTTGCGGATCGAACGCCATGCTCACCCAGGAGCCTTCGTCGGCGCCGGCCGAGCGAATCAGCTCGACCTCGAAGCCGGGCAGCGCCGACACTAGCGCGGCGCCGGTCGCGCCGTTGCCGCCGAGCGCTTGTTTCCACTGGCTGTAATCGTCGACGCGTCCGGAATTGTCGACTTCTTGCGATCTGCCAAGAACATTGCCAAGCGTGCAAAGGCCGATCAGCGCCCAAATACAGGGTGGAATCGGCCGCCGCAGGAAGTCGCATCTGCTTCGCATGCGGCGTATTTTAACGAGGCTCGATGCAGCATTGCAACCAAAGTGCCCTGGCCACGCTTACAGCGCGTCGTAGGTCACCGTGGCGTCGCTCACCGTGGCGGCGCTGTAGTTGACAAAGAAGTCGCCGGTCGTCGTGTTGAAGTACCAGGCTTGGGTCGGAGCGGCGTCGCCGGTCGTGGCCGTACCAAATTTCACGTCGATTTCCTTCACAGCGTCACCGGCACAAGGTCCGACGGGGCATTTCGGAAATCCGCCGCGCAAATAGGGATCGAGCGCCGTACGGAAGTTGGCCGACGAACTGGATGGCGGCAGCGAGCCGCCGTTTTCCGCGGCATAAAGTTCTACCGCGTCGCGTACGATCGAGAGCGTCTGCCTCAACCCGTTGTCGGTGGCCGTTCCCGAAGTATTCAACAGCTTCGGCGCGGCGACAGCCGCCAGGATCCCGAGGATCATGATCACCACGACGAGTTCGACGAGTGTAAATCCGGAGCGTTTCTTCATCGTTATGTACCTCGAAATTCTCTTGGCTTTCTTACCGAAAACGGTGGATATGGTAAAGCGTAGGTTACTATCGCCGCGCGTGCGGCGCGGCGCCAGATTTATTTAATCGCGACTCAACAGGGCTGCAAGCAATTTCGCACGGTCATGACCACTTCAGCCGGACTGAACGGTTTAGGAAATACGGTCAGCACGTTCAGCCCATCGCACAACGTCGGCAAATCGAGCGTACGGCTCAACGCGGTCATCAACAACAGCGGCGTGTCGGCATAGGCCGGTAGCGCCCGCAGGTGATGAAATAGTTGAATGCCCGTCATCTTCGGCATTTGGTAATCGGTTAACACCAAGTCGAAGCTGGCCTGCTGCGCCATTTCCCAGGCCTCTTGCCCATCGCCGGCGCGCGCCACGTTGAAACCGGCCGCGCCCAAATTGAAGGCGAGAATGGTCCCCAGCGCGGCGTCGTCTTCCGCCAGCAGGATGTGTGGTTGGTTGTCGGCCATTTGTGGCTTTCCGTTTAAGCGAGGCGAACGTTGTTGTTCCCTCGACCGGCGTTCAGGTGAACCGCCCGGATATGAAAACTTAGGTCACGCTCGCGGATCGGGCGGCAAACCGAAAAAAAACCTCGGGCCGGTTGTGCCGAATATTACGGCGAAGCCTCGCGCCGCCACGTTCCGGGAACGATCGA